>JAFLZE010000070.1 GCA_029785685.1 Nitrososphaerota archaeon
ACGTCAGGCTGGAAGACCTCCCCAAGACCAAGGGCGAGATCCGAGACATCGGACCGGAGACGCTCGACTGGTACGCCAACCTCCTGGGTGAGAAGCCGCTCAGGATCCGCGCGGGTCCCCTCGGGGTCTACGAGAAGGGCTTCCAGAACGGGCTGGAGCTCACCAAGCGCATAAGCGGAGACGGTCTGATATTCCTTGGCGGTGACACGTCGCAGGAGCTGAACGCCGCTGGCCTCCTAGGCCACATCGAGGACTCTGGCGGGAGGATCTGCATCAGCGGGGGGTCGTTCCTGCACGGGTGGGCGGGGGGTCACTTTCCCGCAATCGACTCTCTCCTGAGCCTTCAGGCTCCCCTCGTCCTTGACTAGGGGTCGGGCGCCGCAGGGTCGCCTACCCTCTCGTGGGGCATCGCCCATGGCGGCCTATCGGGCGTAGACCTGCTGTGGGAGGCGACCGAGCGAGTGAGCACGGGAGTGCCTCGCCATGTGGATGTAGCAGTAGGCGTCGCCGCATATGTGGCACTCGAAGTGATATCCCAGGCGAAGCCTCCCCCCGCAGTACTGGCAGAAGGTCTCCCTGTCAACCTGGGCGTGCGCCGTCCCGCTCATCTCCGAGCCCACACTCTCAAGGCCAGCCACCCTGCGAAGGGAGCCTGGAGTATATGGGTTCTCGAAATAGTCTATATCACACACTATGGCGTATTGTGCCACAATACGGCTACTTGGGCCAGGCCTTCAGGGTCTCGAGTATCATCTTCGCCCTCTCCCCCCTGTAGTACTTCATCACGAGCTTGGTGAACTGCAGCGGCCTATTCGCGTAGAGCACCCGGAGCTCTCGGGCCAGCTGCTCGTCTGACATTATCCCCGCCAACCTGCTATCGCGACCTCTGGGCGGCGGAGACAGTTAAACCCAGGCACAGGCCTGCTTCCAGCCCTGCCAGAAACGCATTAATCGGGGCGCGCCCCCGTTCGTGGCGTTGCTCTTCCTAGTGTCCCACCGCCACTCCGTCGACAGGTGCCCCGGGAACCAGGGAAAGGAAGCCGCGGACAAGCACTACAGGAGCCTGCAGACCGACGTCGCCGCAAGGCTCGGGATCAAGATAGTCGCTTTGTACACGGCGCCCATCGAGCACGCGCGGTTCATCGTGCTCCAGACCGACAGCTTCGAGGCGCTCAGGGACTACCTCGAGCCCCTCTATCTCATCGGAGAGGTGGAGGTCTTCCCGGTGTCGTCCTTCGAGGAGAGGGTCCACAGCATCGGAGCCAGGCTCGAGGCGCCGCCCACCGACTACTACTGCATGACCTGCCGGGCGAACTTCTTCGAGACGGAGATGGGCGCTCACAAGACTCACAAGTACTACAGCCAGAAGCAGATGGAGGAGATATGGCCGCACGAGCTGGGTGGCGAGGCGGGTGGAGGCTAGTGCCGCGCCGTACATCGGCGCGGCGACGATAGGATTATAGCGAGTCGGGCTCGCGCCCGCGTGGAAGCGCACTTTGAGCGTCTGCAGAGCCGCTACAACCTCCTCGGAGGGTTCTCCGTCCACCCCGGGGGTGAGGTCGAACAGGACCCTCTACGTGGTGGGGGTGGCCTGCCTGGTGCTCCTGGCCTTTGTGATCTACGGGTTCAACACCTTCAACGCCCAGCCTCCGGCGACCACGTCGACCACCTCCGAGACCACGTCGTACGACGTCCTGGCGACCTCGGTCATATCAGGGGCTGCCGGATACCTGCCGTCTGGGTACTCTATGGGGTCGTCCGGAGCGCTCTCGCCGAACGAGACGGGCCTGGACGGCGCCGGGTACGCCATCTACTCGAGCCAGACCGGGGCGTACGCCAACATGACGGTGATGGTCTTCGGCTCCCAGCCTTCTGCCCTGGGCTACGCCGAGAGCGTGATATCCAACGCGAAGACACTTGGCGGCTACACGAACACGAACTCGACCCTGTCGGCCTATTCGCACTTTGGCGTCTGCTTCGGGTATGCCGAAGGCGACCCCGCAGGCGGCGAATACGTCGCGAACGGCGTCTGCACCAAGGGGAACGTCTACATCATGGTCCACCTCGCGGCGACCTCTTCCCTGGCATCGGCTGAAGGCGACGCGGCGGGGTTCGTGGGCGCCGCTTACCGGGCTCTGGGCTAGTCCCCCCGCGGTCGAGCGTCTGCTTCTCAGCGATGAGAAACATCTCCCCTGCTTAAAGGGTGGGCGCTCCTCCCGTCCTAGTGGCGAGCGGGTTGCCGGAGAAGACTGATGCAGGTACGAAGGTCGCGGTAAGGTCCCGGGAGAAGGAGCGCGAGGAGAGGTCTGGCGCGATACGGCCTTGGAATCCCGAGGACCTGCAGGACGTAGACCGGTGGTTCGACGAGTTCGGGAGGCGGTTCGAGAGGGCGTGGCCGTTCGTCGGCCCATGGTTCGCGCCCAGGGGTGCCAGGGGCAGGTGGATGGCAGAGCTCCCTGGCACCAGGCGCCCGTTCGCGGACCTGGTAGACTCTGGCGACGGCTACCGCGTGATGGTGGAGGTGCCGGGCATCCCGAAGGAGAAGCTCAAGGTTGCTGTCACGGACAGGGAGGCGACGATACAGGGGGAGGCCCGCACCGACGTCCACGAGGAGCGTGAGGGCTACGTCCGCCGGGAGAGGGGTTACTCCAGGGTGTCGAGGACGGTCGTATTCCCCGAGCCCGTGCTCGGGGCCAAGGCCGAGGCATCCGTGACAGACGGGGTCCTCGAGCTGAGGGTGCCAAAGAAGGAGCCCGCGAAGTCTGCGACGCACAGGGTCGCGGTAAAGTAGCCCCCGCCCGCTGTCGGGGCCTCGGGCAGGCCACTGCTGGTCCCCCGTCGATCATCCACATCGCCGTGTCCTTGATGTCCTTGTCGAACTGCCTCTCGTCGTGACGTGGATCCGCTGGAAGAGCGGTGGCTCGAGATCCTCCTGAGGGTGTCCGACCACTGCTCCCGCGTCTCTTCGTCCACCCATCCCCTTCTTGTGCGGCGAGCGGATCTCCTCGAATGTCCCTTAGCCCATCATCAGGTACGCGAAGGCCGTCGCAGCCTCCTTCAGCTCGAGCAGCCTTGCGAGCTCGGGCCTCTCCACGAGCGTCCTGAAGTCCGTGCCCTCGCGTCACATGACTGTCTGGACCGCCGACTCCCTGACGGACCTCTCCCGGCCCCTGAGCTGGAAAGTGAAGACCGCCAGCGTCGCGGTGTTGACCACGGTCTGGAAGGTGGTCACGACCCGCTCCCCACTGTAGACCAACGGGCGCCTGACACTGCGCCGGTTGCTTGTGCGGTGGCCGTCCTATACGAGGGGGCCGGACGTGAGTGCCAGGAATAGTATCGCCAGTATCGAGGCTATCCCGGCCGCCAGAGCCAGCCCGAGGCTGCTGAACCCGCTCATCGGGGACGCGGGTGAGGCGACCGCCGTTATAACGCGCCGATACGATTCTCACTCCTGAGAATGAGCCCGTCCTGGTATGGCGAAAACTTCAAAGCCATATTCGCTTCGACCCGCGCGTGAAGTTCGGATTGGACGTCGACTATGTCGCCTTCGCGGTGCTGATGGGGGTCTTCGGGATAGTTGGAATCACGGCCACGGCTCACGTCAGCCCCAACGTCCTGGCTGCGGTCACCTGCAACTGCATCCCGGGTCCAGCGGCGAGGCTGCAGGAGCTGTCGGTGGTCTTCCTCGCTATCGGCCTGGTGCTCGCCCCCATAGGGCTGCTGCGCAAGGCCACGATCAGGGCACCCAGCCCGGCCGACGAAGCGGGCGCCTCGGGCGGGGCGGGGATCCCTCCGATGAGGAGCCCCGGCGTCTTCTTCCTCGGGGTAGCCCTCGTCGTCTTCGGGGTCGCCCTCGTGATAGCCCCGTCCTTCCTGGTCCTCAAGAACACGCTCCTCATCGGGGAGGGGGCGGGGATGGTGGTGCTCGGGGCGCTCTTCGGGTACACGGGTGGAAGGACCCGGCAGGTGGTCTGAGAGTATGCGCGCGCTTCGGCAAAGCTTTAATGCAGTATTTTTGATGCGCCAAAACTGGAGCTGAGGGGTCACGACGGACACCGAGCAAGCAGCACCAGACGAGGGGAGGCGGGACTTCCTAAAGTACGCCGCCACTGCGTCGGCGGCTCTCGCGGTGGTCGGCGTGGCCGCCATGGCCAAGTCGGTGACCAACGGTGCCGCAGGCGGCGGAGCGGCCGCCCCCACGACCTTCCCCAAGATACTGATCGCGAACATCAGCTCCCTGAAGGACAACGTCCCTGTGACGTTCAACTATCCTCTTCAGAACGAGCCCAGCCTTCTCGTCAAGGTGGGCCAGACGGCCGAGGGCGGGATAGGCCCCAACAACGACATCGTCGCGTTCAGCAACATCTGCCAGCACCTCGGGTGCATCTACGGCTTCCAGGCTCCCGGGACCTCGCCTCCCTGCAACTCCTCCTATGTGGCAAAGCAGCCGATGGGGTACTGCTGCTGCCACGGAAGCCAGTACGACTTTCTGGAGGGCGCGAAGGTGATAGGCGGGCCTGCTCCTCGACCCGTCCCGATGGTCAAGCTTGAGCTCGACTCCTCCGGTAACATCTACGCCATCGGGATGGACCCCCCGGTGATCTACGGGCACGGGAGCCCCGGGTCTACCGACGTAACGACCGACCTGCAAGGCGGGACTCTGGTGACCGCCACCTCCGGAGGGCAAGCGTAGATGGGCCACGAGCAGGCGCAGCAGCAGGAAGAAGAGCCGCCAAAGGGCAAGATAGACCGGCTCGCGAGGTTCATATCGTCGCGGACCGGTGCGACGTACCCGCTCCTCAGGCCGGCCCCCGAGTACTCACTCAACCCGTTCTACTGGCTTGGCGCGCTCTCTGTGGTCGCGTTCCTGATACAAGGAGTCTCCGGGATCATCATGCTCCTCTGGTACACTCCAACGTCGGCCGCGGCCTACTCCTCCACGCAGTACATCTTCAAGAGCGTCTACATGGGCCAGTTCCTGGAGACGATCCACCTCTACACTGCCTACGCGATGATAATGCTCGCCTTCATGCACATGATGAGAGGGTACTTCGTCTCGGTCCACAAAAAGCCCCGCGAGCTGATGTGGATAACGGGCATGCTCATGGGCTTCGTGACCCTCGGGTTCGGCTTCACCGGGTATCTGCTGCCATACACGGTCGTGTCGGTGTCCGCATCGGACGTCGGCGTGGGGATGGTGAACGCCCTTCCCCCGCAGTTGGCGGGCCTGGTCAACTTCCTGATAACGGGCGGGGGGAGCACCGACGCGGAGCTCCTCCACTTTTACTTCCTGCACGTGGTGGTCCTCCCCGCCGTCCTCCTCGGCCTCCTTCTCGTCAAGATGATGATGCTGGAGACCCACGGCGTGGCCGAGCCGGTGACCGGGTCGCTCACTGCTAAGCTCAAGAGGACCCTCCCGATATTCCCCGACATGACCGTCTACATGCTGGAGCTGGCGATGATCTTCGGGGTCGGGATGCTCCTGGTCTCCGCCCT
>JAFLZE010000071.1 GCA_029785685.1 Nitrososphaerota archaeon
GCAAGACCCTTGCCGCTTCCTCGAGGTGGACTTTGCCCCCGAGGCTCGCCGACGCGACGATGTTCTGAATCTCCACGACGGCGTCGTTCTTGATGGGTATCTTCCCCTTCTTGAGCTGCCTCACCACTTCTTCGACCGCCTTCCTCGCCTGCTCCTCCGACTTTGCGCCTGTGCAGACCATCTTGCCTGAGCTGAAGATGAGCGTGGCTGTCTTGGGATTCCTGAGCCTGAACACGAGGCCCGGGAACTGGTCCGGGTGGTACTCCACCGTGACGAAGTTCTTGGTGATGAGATTGAGGTCGACTGTCTGGTTGATGGATGCTGAAGCTACTACGTTCTCTATGCTTACGATTGCCTTTGTCTGAGGCACGAACGCGAGTCGATTTTTCTGAGTATTTAAAGGGGTATAACTGCGCGGACCCGAGAAGGGGGCGCTCGAACGACGGAACCTGTATAGCGCGCCGAAGTCTTTCGTCTAGGGTGCCGGAATTCAGAATCTTGCTAAGGGCCTGCCCTTCGTGCGGGAAGAGGTTCCGGGTCAGGCTGGTGGCCAAGGAGCTCGTCGAGGACGATCTCAGGGTCGTCACGGTCGACAGGGGCCGTGTACAGTCCCCGGGAATGGGAGGGTTCGGCGCCCGCGCGGCAGATGGCCCTTTGGTCGTCGGCGAGGACATCCCGCTGACAGTCGACGTGAAAGGGTACCGATACACCTACAGGTGCAATCACTGCGGAAACTCCTGGGCGGAGGAGCACGAAGGAGACGTCGGGGTCTAGGGCTGGGCCACGGCGCCCTGCTCCTTGCGCTCCTCTTTCTGGAGCGCCAACGAGGCCACCACGATAAGCAGGATGATTATCGAAGGGAGGTAGTTGAACCACTGTGGTAGCCCGTAGGCGTCCACGTAGTACGCAAGGAGCTCGACGTATGGAATCACGAACACGACCTTCCCCTCCAGGCACTGCTGGGTGATCGGGCTCATCGCTATGCCGCTCGCCTGGTCGGTGCTGGGGTTGTTGTCCCCCTCCGTGATCAGTCCCTGGCTCGTGATGGCGACCACCCGGTGGACGACCGATTCGCCGCCTGACGAGCAGAGCCCGTTGTAGACGATTATGTTGCCCACCTGCACTTGGCTGATTGGGACTCCCTGGATCACCACGAGGTCGCCCCCTTCCAGCGTGGGGAGCATGCTGTGTCCGTCCACCCTCCTGGTGTCCGTCTGGACGAAGAATGCCCAGAAGATGAGTATGGCGAACGCGATGACGTACACCGCAGTCCCCTTAGAAGCCACCTTCAAGCCGAGGCCGGGCGAGGGGCGACCCGGTTAAATGTTTGAGCGATGATTTGTTTTTATCGCCCCAGCGGCCGGTGGTCACCGTGAAGGCGTATCAGGTCCTCGTCGCAGACGCGTTCCTCCTCGTAGCGCTATTCTTCGTACAGTCGGACCTGCAGGGGAGGGTCGCCTATGCCGAAACCGTCCACGGTCACACTACGGGGTACGTCTCTTCGTTCTCTTACTCCCTCTTCACCCAGGTGTTCACGATGTCTGGTTCCGGGGTCTCGCTTTCCAGCCCCCTCACCCTCGACTGGATACAGGTCCTCGGCGCCCTGCTCATCGTACTAAACGGCTGGTACCTTTATTCAGCGTTCGCCCGTAAAGGCAGGTCGACCGCCGCGGTCAGCGCGCAGTGACCGCGCTAGAACACAATCGGGGTCCCCCCTCCGAAACGGCGTCCCATCGCTGGTTAAGTTCAAATGCGAACCATGGCCGAACGTTCTCCGTGCCTGGCCCTCTACTCTTGCTCCTCGGCAGGAAGGCCGGTTCGGCAGAACGCGCTCAGAAAGCCATCATGGAGGTCGCAGACCTGGTCGGCGCCGTGGGCTCCACTTCAGATGAGGCCCTCGCCGCCCTGGCCCTCTGCAAGATGGGGGTGAGCCCCGAAAATGTCTCGAAGACCCTCTCGTGGAGAGACTTCGAGAGCTTCTGCTCCAGCATACTGAGGGCCAAGGGGTACACCGTGCGAGAGAATATCTATCTCAGGAAGCCCAGGGCGCAGATTGACGTCCTCGGCATCTCAACCCGCTTGTCGGTGGCGGTGGACTGCAAGCACTGGACAAGGTCCTCGGGCTATTCTTCCCTCGCAAGGATTGTCGAGGCTCAGAAGGCGAGGGCCATGCGCCTTCACGACACCCTGGACTCGATCGGACCAATTGCCCCCGTGATACTGACGCTTGTCGACCAGGGGGCCAGGTTCGTAGACGGGGGTGCCATCGTCCCGGTTTTCGCGCTAAGGGACTTCCTTGACAACATTGACGCCCACGAACCCCTCATGGACCTTGCCTGACCACCCGTCAGACGGTTGCCGCGAACGGGGACGTGGACTCTGATATCTCGGCGTAGACTTCCATCGGATTGGCCACGTCCTTCAGGACGAACGCACCCTGCCCCAGGGACGAGGTGTGGGTCCCCTTCCCCTTCTTCAGGGCCACGTATATGCTCCCGCACCGGAACCGTTTCGCCAACATCCCCTGGGCTATGCTCAGCTCCTGTATGTTGGTGTAAGCGACAAATTCCTCCTTCCTGAGCGGCCTCCTTATCGCGATACCGCTTTCGCCCAGGACGTACACCGTCGAGCCCTTGAAGATCATGTAAGCCCCAATAAGGCCGTAGGCGAGGACCAGGAAGATCACGAATTTGACGTAGGTCGAAGGGTTGATCTGAAGGAACGGGGTGAGCAGCGCTATTGCGAGGGTCCCTTTGATGAGTGACTTCCTCACATTGGACCTGAGCCGCTTCTCTTCCTTGGCTTCGGGGTCAGTAGAGGTAGCACGCCACATCGATGTCGCCCACCCTTTTCAGCGTCGGCTCCTTGACCTTGCACTGGTCCATCACGTACGGACATCTCGGGTGGAACCTGCAGCCTGTCGGGAGGTTGACAAGACTCGGGACTTCGCCTGCCGGGGGGACCACCTCGTGGGTCTGTACCGTCGGCACGGACTTCAGCAGGGCCTGGGTGTACGGGTGCTTCGGCTTCGAGATGACCTCTTCGGTCGGCCCCGTCTCCACCACCTTCCCAGCGTACATGACAGCTATCTTGTCGGAGATGAAACGCGCGACCGCGATGTTGTGCGTGATGAATAGGTAGGTGAGGTTAAGCTCGTCATGGATCTTCGCGAGGAGGTTCAGCACCTGCGCCTGGACCGACGCGTCCAGCGCCGACGTCGGCTCGTCGAGGACAATGAACGTCGGGTTGGAGACTATGGCCCTGGCCACGGCGACGCGCTGCCTCTGTCCGCCTGAAAGGTCCCTGGGCCTCCTCTGGGCGAACGTGCCGGCGTCCAGCCCGACGAGGGAAAGCGCGGTCTCGAACTGCGCCTGCTTCTGCTGCCTGCTTGCATGCGACCTCGCGAGGGGCTCTGTGACAATGTCCTTGATTGGCATCCTCGGATCGAGGCTGTCGGTCGGGTTTTGGAAGACCATCTGCACCTGGCGCCTGACCTTCTTCCATTGCTTCTTGGTGATCTTCTCTCCGAGGAAGTAGATGTCCCCTCCTGTGGGGGTCTCAAGGGTCGCGAGCATCCTTCCCAATGTCGTCTTCCCGCTCCCGCTCTCGCCCACCAGGGCGAGTACCTCGCCGTTAGCGATGTCGAAGTCTACCCCGTCCACTGCTTTCACGTAGACCCTAGGGGACCTGGAGAAGAGCGATATCAGGAACCCCTTCTTGCTTGCCTCGAACCATTTGGTCAGGCCCTGGGTCTTGAACACCGAATCAGTCAAACAGATGGCACCTCAGCGTCCTGTCGTCGGCTTGCGAGTAACCGGGGTTCTCCGTCCTGCAGACGTCCATGACCTTCGGACATCTCGGGTGGAACCTGCAGCCTGTGGGCGGGGAGAGCATGTTCGGGGGTGACCCGGGAATCGCGATTAGGTCGCCCTGGGCCCTTGACTTCGTCGGGATGCTGTTGACCAGCGCGATGGTGTAAGGGTGGAGGGGGGACCCCACCACCTTTTCGACAGGGCCCGTCTCGGAAAGCTCGCCGGCGTACATCACCAGGAACCTGTTCGCCACGGTGTATGCGACCGCCATGTCGTGGGTGATGAAAAGCACCGCCATCCCGTACTCCTTCTTCAGCTCGTTGATTAGCTTGATGACCTGCGCCTGGATGGTCACGTCCAGCGCCGACGTCGGTTCGTCGGCGATGAGCAGCTTTGGCTTCATCAGCAACGCCATTGCGATCACCACCCTCTGGATCTGGCCCCCTGAAAGCTGATGAGGGTATCTCTCCATGATGACTTCGGGGTCAGGCATCCTCACCGACCCGAGCCCTTCCACTATCTCCTTGTAGGTCGCCCTCTCATCGAACGACTTCCCGGACCTCTTCTGCTTCAGCTCGAGCCCCTCCATGAGCTGAGCGCTGATCCTCTTGACCGGGTTCAGGCTGTTCAGAGGGTCTTGGAAGATCATGAACGCGTCTGCCCCCCTCATCATCCTGACCTCGGCCGGCTTCATCTTGAGTATGTCTTTTCCATCGAGGACGACGCTCCCTTCGGCCTTTGCGTTAGGGGGAAGGAGCCTCACTATCGAGTGCCCGAGGGTCGACTTTCCGCACCCGCTCTCGCCGACGATGGCCACGCTCTCTCCTTTATCGAGGGAGAAGTCCAGGCTCCTTACCGCTTCCAGCCTGCCGTATATTGTCCTGTAGCTAACCTTCAGTCCCTTGACGTCCAGAAGCAAGTTAGTAGGATAGCCTCCCACCAACCAAGTCCTGTATCCTGTCCCCTATTATCGAGAAGCAGACGACCACCAGCATGATCACCAAGGCCGGGAAGAGCGCCCACCACCATGCGCCTGGGATGTATGCCAGGCCGTCAGAGGTCATTGACCCCCACTCCGGGACGCCGATTTGGAGCCCTATTCCGAGGAAGGCGAGAGTGGAATAGGTCAGTATCACGTTGCCGAGGTCGAGTGAAGCTATGGCTATGATCGGGTCGATGGTGTTAGGGAAGATGTGCCTCGACATCACCCTCAATGAGCTTATGCCGCTCAGCTTCGAGGCTTCCACGTACCCTCTGTTGCGCTCCCTCAACGTCTGTGCCCTGAAGAAACGCGCGTACGGCGGCCACCATACCACTACCAGTGCGACGAGCACCACGGTGTAACCGTTCCCGAGGAGGATGGCAAGGGCGATGGCAAGGAAGATGGCAGGGAAGGCGAGGAACGCGTCAGTCACCCTCATCAGCACTTCGTCTGCCCACCCTCCGACGTACCCTGCCGATATCCCGGTGAGCATCCCGATGACGATCGCCGAGGCTACGACAAGCAGCGCCGCCATGGCGTCTCTCGGTGCCGCGTAGAGGATCTGGGACAGTATGCTCCGACCTTCGAAGTCGTATCCAAGCAGCGCTTGGAGGCTCCCGAGATTCGGGGCGATCAGTGAGTTGTGGAAGTCGACCTGAAGCGGGTTTGACGG
>JAFLZE010000072.1 GCA_029785685.1 Nitrososphaerota archaeon
AGGTTCACTTTATTATGATTTGTCGCGCAGCGCCGGCCAGTGCGCCGGGGCTCATCTTGGACAGGTTGAAACGGGGCGAGGTGGGGGTCTTCATGGCCGTCCGCAACGAAAAGGGGGTTGGACGTGTCCTGGACTCGCTCGAGGCGCAGGAGGTCAGGCCCCGCGCGGTGGTCGTCGTGGACGACGGGTCTACGGACGGGACCGGGGCGTTCCTCGACTCCGCGAAGGGGAGGTTTTCCTTCGACCTCGAAGTCGTCCACCGTCCGCCCCATCCTGGGAGCTACGTCGGGAAGCCCGAGCTCGCCAGGGTGCTCAACTCCGGATTGGAAGTGCTCTCCCGGCGGACCCCCCCGCCAGATTTCGTCATGAAGCTCGACGGCGACCACGCCCTCCCGCCAGACTACCTGGGTCGTGTGCTGGCGAAGATGGCCGCAGATTCTCGCCTCGCGGTGGCCAGCGGCTGCATCTCCGGGGAGCGCCACGCGGAAAGGTCGCCCAGGGGGTCCGGGATGGTGGTCAGGGCCGACTTCTGGCGGGACGCGAACGGGATGCGCTTCCCCCTCGAATACGGCTGGGAGAGCTGGCTGTATCTGAAGGCCCAGGCATCGGGGTACGAGACCAGGTCGTTCCCGGACATAGTCAGCGCGATCTCGCGCCCGACCGCCCTTTCGAAGGGGGTCCTTTACGGGAGGGCGATGTACGCCCTGGGGTACTACTGGCCCTACGCCGTGGGGAGGTGCCTGGTCTTCCTCCCGCGTTCCCCATGGAGCGCCCTGCAGATGCTCCGGGGGTACATAGACCACAGGGGGGTCAGCCGCCTGGACGTCGCCCCCTGGGTGAAAGGGTCCCAGCGCAGGTCACTCCTAAAGAGGGGGACGAGGGTGGTCGCGCGCCTTGGGGCCAGATAGCGGTGACATAGACGCCGTGGTCTTCGACCTCGACGGGACCCTGTTCCACCTCCCTGTGGACTGGAAGGCGGTGAGGCGCGACCTGGAAGCTTCGCACGGCTCCGGCTTCGGGGACGCGCCGATCTTCGTCAGACTCGGGGAGCTGTCCAGGTCGGAGCCCGGGGCCCTGCCGGGGCTCTTCGCGGTGATAGACTCGTACGAGGTGAAGGCGGCCGAGGACGCGTCCCCCGTGGCGGGGTCTCTGGCTCTCCTCTCAGGGGCGCGCTCGAGGCACCCCCTCGCGCTGGTCACCATGCAGGGGAGGAAGGCGACCGCGAGGGTGCTGGCTCGCTTCGGGCTGGTCGACTTCTTCGCCGCGGTGCTTACGCGCGAGGACTCGCTGAGCCGGGCGGCCCAGATCCTGTCGGCCTGCCGCACTCTTGGCGCGCTCCCTCCGCGCACCCTGTTCGTGGGGGACAAGAGGAGCGACCTGGAAGACGGAAGGGCCGCCGGAGCCAAGGTGGCGCTGGTCGGGAGGCGCGCGAGCCCCGGATGGGGGGCCGACTACTACTCGGAAGACCCCGCAGGGCTGACGCCGATAATCTGACCCGCGGCGGACCAGTCTTCACCTGACTGCGGCGCGGCAGAGCCCAAGGATCTTCTTGTGCAGCTCGCCGTTCGCGGAAGCCACGAAGTCGAACCTGTGCTCCAGGTCGAAACCAGGCGACAGCTTCCTCCCTCTCGGGTCCGTCAGCACCGCCCCCGCCTCCAGGGCTATGAGGGCGGCTGCCGCGAAGTCCGTCACCCTCATCTTCCCTCTGAGGTCGACGAAGGCGTCGGTCTTCCCCTCCGCGAGGTAGCAGAGCTCGAGGGCGTTGGCGCCCAAGTGCACCTGCCGCTTGACCCCTTCGATGAGCGGGGCCTGGCGCGCCGCCATCCCCCTTCGGGTCCCGCTCAGGTCGACCCCCACCACCGCGGTCGACGGGTCTGCGGTCCGGCTAGTCCTGATGGTCCTGCCGTTCTTCGTCGCCCCCTTCCCCCTCCGGGCGGCGTAGACGTCGCCCCTCACGAGGTCCCTGACCACCCCCACCCTGACGTCGTCCATCGTCCTTCCGTCGGCCAGGGCCACCGAGGTGCAGTAGAACGGTATGCCGTGCTCGAAGTTGGAGGACCCGTCGAGGGGGTCGACAATCGCCAGGACCGCCGCGCCGTCGTCCCCCACCGACCCGGCCTCCTCCGTCAGGACCCTCGCTCCTCCCGCTCCGAGGATGCGCTTCAGGAGGAGGTCTTCCGCCTTCTTGTCTGCGTAGATGGTCTTGTCGCCGGCCGCGCCTAGGCCGACCACGGTCCCCCTTCCTCCGCGCCTGGCCAGGGGCGCCAACAGGCGCATGACCTCCTCGGTCGAGGAGAGGAGGAGTGTCTCCCACTCGTCTTCCTTCATGGCGCCATCGCCCTGCGCCTGTCGACTATGGCGAGGATCTCGCCGAGGGTCGCGCTCGTATCGGAGTCGGTCCGGACTTCCTCCACCTCTCCTTCCTCCAGGTCACTGTGGACCTCCTCCAGCGCGGTGTAGTACCTCGTCCTGAAGTAATCCGAGACGTTTTTCTCCCTCTCGTCCTTCCCCAACTGCCTCCTGGAGATGGTCTCGTTCCCCGCCCTCAGGCGGATGTAGAGGTCGGGCCTCAGGGCCGGCTCCTTGAGCACGCGCCTGACCATTTCCATCATGGAAGGATACGCGTCGCTCTTCTTCAGCTCATACCTTATCTTGGCGTAGGCGAGGTCAGACAGGAGGTACCCCTCCGAGACCACGTCCCTGGTCGTCCTGAGTGCACGTATCACTGAGCTGTAGACAAGCGTCGCCCCGAGGAGGCTGAAGTCGGCCGCGGTGTCTGCCCTGTCTGCGACGGGAACGTCGTGGGGGACCGCATGGGCGGACTCCTGCAACCGGAACCATCCTGTCCGCTCTAAGCCCGCTGCCAGGGTGGTCTTGCCTGTCCCCGAGAAACCCTCGAGGACTATGAACGTCAAGGCGCCTGCGCCTTCGGTTTTCCGGATTTAACCTGTAAGCCGAGCGTTACGGAAGCGCGGCGAAGACCCCGTAGTTGAACAGCGCGAGGTAAAGCAGGTAAGCCGCGTATCCTATCCCCAGGTACGCGACCGTCGGGACGCCGTAGCGCACGACGACCGACGCGTCTGGCTTGTCCGCCTTCTCGACTTCGTCCCTGGCCACGTTGACGTCCGTGCTCACCTGGGTTGTGGCGCCGTCTGAGACGATGGCCTTCGGGATCCACCTCTGCTCGCGGAGGAACTGCGCCATCGGTATCGTCTTCTCTTTTACGTTCCCTCTAGAGAACTCGTACCCTATGTGACCCAATGCCACGACAGCGGTCCCGACGAGCGGGGCGAGCGGTGAGAGGACATAGGGGTCAGCCGCTATGAAGGCGATCGCTATCCCGTCGGCCTGCCCGATCCCCCCGAGAAGGGTGAAGGCGAGAGCGACCCCTCCTACGAGGGCGAACTTCACGAGAAAGAACTCGAACCCGAAGAACCCGCTCGCGTAAAACGAGTAGAGGACGTACCCGGCCCCTGCCGCCGCCGGGATCCAGACCAGGTCGCTGACTGCCCTGTCCTTCACGTCCTGGTACGAGGCAATCACGAACGACGCCAGGATGAGGAGTTGTGCGTACAACCGTCCCGCCTGTCCCGGCCGACGATATAAGAAGCAGGGAGTCAGCGCGCCGCTTCGTCCACCTTCAGCTTCTGCCCTGCGAAGATGCGCTCCACTTTGGCGATGTCGTCGATCTCGGAGGGCCCTTTGTCTGTCCTTATCCTCTTTATCCTGGGGAACCTGAGCGCGAACCCCGAGTCGTGCCTCCCGCTCCGCTGGATGCTGTCGAACGCGACCTCGACGACTATCTCCGGCCTGACCTGCCGCCTGTATCCGAAGTCCTTCAAGGTCGTCTCCTTCAGCCGCTTTGTCATCTCTCCGATCTCCTTGTCGGTCAACCCGCTGTATGCCTTCCCTACCGTCTTCAGCGCGTCCCCGTCCCTGACGGCGAAGGTGTAGTCAGAGATCACTCCGGCCCTCTTCCCGTGGCCGTACTCGGCGCCGACGATGACGACGTCCAACGTGTCGAGTTCCTCCTTCAGCTTCGCCCATCCCGACCCTCTCTTCCCCATGGCGTAGGCACCCCCAGGGTCCTTCACCACAAGGCCTTCGTACCCCAGTTCCTTGCTCCGTCTGAACGCCGCCATCACTTCTCCTTCAGTCGTCACGTCCACGGACTCCGCAACTCTCACGGGTGACCCGGCGACCACCGCCGCAAGGAGCATCCTTCTTTCCGAGAGAGGGAGCTCTGTCGTCTCCTCGCCGTCCAGGGCCAGGATGTCGAACGCGAAGTAGGTCACAGGGGCTTTCTTCCTGGCCTCTTCGAAGTCTTCCTGCCTCCTGAGCCGCCTCTGCAGCAGCTGGAACGGGAGCGGGCGGCCGTCGGCGAAAGGGACCACCTCTCCGTCGAGCACGAATTCTCTCGTCGACCCTTCGAAGGCAGAGACGACCTCGGGGAATCCTTCCGTGACGTCCTCGAGCCTCCTCGAGTAGACGCGGACCGCCCCCCTGGACCTGTGGACCTGCGCCCTGACGCCGTCGTACTTGTACTCGGCGTACACAGTCCGGCCGAAATGCTCGGCGATCTCTCCGGGGGTCGCGAACGGCTCGGCGAGCATGAAGTTGACCGGCCTGAACGGCCGGATCCTGGCGGACCGCGTGTCCCCCTTCGCCGCAGACTCCGCGAATGTCCCGATGTCCCCCAGCACCATGTAGGCCCTTTCCGCTTCCTCGTCAGAAAGCCCGTAGGCGCCGGCTATCGCCTCCTTCAGAAGCCCGGAGACCAGCCCCGTCCTCATCTCCCCTGTGAGAACCTTGACTATGTACTTCCCCTCGAGCGGGGTCGCAGCCAGCAGGAGGGACTTCACAGTCCCGCGCTTGGCCCCTGAAGACCCCTGCCCCTTCGTCGCCCTCAGTCTCGCGAACGCGTCGTCGAGGGCGGCCAGGGTCAGGTCCTCCCTGAAGAGGGGCTGCTCCTTCTTGTCGCCCAGGAGGACTTCGGCGACCTCGCCGAGGTCGCCCCGCTTCAGGTAGACCTTCGAGATCTCCTCTTCCGTCGCCCCGGTGACTTCGCGTATGACGTCCAGGAGGGTGGAGTACCCCACCTGGGCCTCGTCCCTGCTCCCCCTCTGAGAGGACCTCCCGGATGCGATACGGGAGGCTACCCTGGCGTCCTCCGGGCCGAGGCCTTTGAGGTACGCCGACAGGATGCTGACTTTCTCGTTCTTGCTGGCGGTCCCCCTCACCCGTTCGAGCGCTTCGGCCAGCGCGATGAACTTCGTGCTTTTCATTGGGCGAGCGGTACCGCCATGACGAGGGCCGCCTCGCCGTCCTTGTAGTACCCCTCGAGCCTTTCCTCGTTGCAGAGCTTGAAGGGAAGGTGGTCGGAT
>JAFLZE010000073.1 GCA_029785685.1 Nitrososphaerota archaeon
GGTCAGCCCGTGAAACTGAGCACCATCTCCACCTACCTGTCCCGCCTGGCGGACAGACAACAAATCAGACGGGACAAATTCGGGAACTCCTGGGTGTACCGGCGGGTGTATCTGAAGCCCGCCCAAATCGCCGAAAGGTAGCAACGGGCGTTTCACAACGGTGCCGCAGGTCTCGACAACGCCCTCTGGAAGGGAAACACATCCGAGTCGCGCGAGCGATGGGGCACGCGCCGACCCCTAGATGGGCGAGTTTACGGACCACGGAAGCGTAGCTGTGACTCCTTGGTTTTACCAAACGCAAAAACATAGTATGTTTAATTACTCAATTACAGACTAACTAAAACGCAATTGTCCCGCACGAAAGCAATTCAGAAACTCAGAGACGAATCACCCGACCTCGAAGCAAAGATCATCACCGCCATCGGCCAGGCAGGACCCAGGAACGTAGCCCAAATCTCCCGCATGACGGGCGCACACCAAGAGACGATAAGATACAAAATCAAGAAGAGGTTCGAGCGCCTAGGGTTCAATTTCCACGCAGAGGTCGACTTCGACAAGCTCGGCCTCTCTCTCCATTGGGGCTCCCTAGACTTCGCAAGACCGTACTACGACATGGCCCCCCAGATACTCAAAGCGATGAACGAGGTGGGCTACCTTACATATTTCGGCAAGCTCGTACCACAAGGGAACTACGTCACACTCTTCGCCCTTCCAGAAGGAACGACTGAGCAATACAGGGGCTTTCTCTCTGGCCTCGTGACCAAAGGCATACTCAGGGGCTTCGACTTGGAACAGGTCGCGGTCAGCAAGCATAAGGCCATGGACCCCCGATTCTTCAACTTCAAATCGGGCAGATGGGAGGTCGAATGGGACAAGGTGGCCGGCCAGCCACCATCTCTGCTTCCTACGGAGTCCGAGCCCAAGATAGTCGACTTCGACCTCTACGACCTTCTCGTGATAAAGGAACTCCAAAAAAACTCGCTCCAGCACCTCACAGACATCGCCAGGAAACTCAAACTGCACCAGAAGACCCTTGAATACCATTACCGCACACACATACAGAAATGGAAGTTGGTCCCATCCTACCGGATCCGATGGGCCCAAGACCTAGTCAAACGGCCCGTCCACTCTACGGTCATTGCCCGACTGGCTTTCAGGGGCCTCGGCAGACAAGAATTCAAAGAGGTGCAAGCGGCGGTAAGCAAGATACCGTTCCTCTGGGTCGAAGACCTGCTCCGAAATGGAGACTACATCACAATGCTTTACGTGCCAGTGGCTGACATGGTCAACATGTCAAGCTACATCAACTCGGCTGTCCCCAACTTAACATCAAAGTTGGAGCTGAGTTTCGTCAAACCCACAGAAGCGTTCTGGTTCACGATACCCTACAACATGCGCCAGAACGGGGAATGGAGATTCAACGTGAAACAGATGGAAAGAACTCTCCAGAAAGCTTCCACCACCCCATTCCAAAAATAAGGCGAGGGCGCCCCCAGTTAGGGGGTGCCGCCGCCGATGGGGTCCGACGCGCCCACATAGATGCCATGTGCCGCGGCCACGGTCGCGAACACAGAAAGGGCCGCCGAGACGAGGAACAAACCGAGTCTGATTTTGCTGTCGACGGTCATCTTCACCTGACCGACGCGGCGGTACTAGTTCATCGTTTCCATCAACTATAGTCATGTATATCACGATTCTAGTCAGCCATTGCCGCATAACTCCCAACTAAAATGGGGGGTGCGCGGCGGCCAACCAAAAAACACCTATCTACGCCAGTGTTTCCACTGTTCGCAATTGTCTGAAGCGATCGACGAGATTTTTCGCAAGGCAAAAGAAGGCAAACCACTCTTCGTCAACAGGGACGCCCTGAGCCCCGACTACGTCCCCGCCCATCTCCCGTTCCGTGATCCCCAGACTAGGGCCGTCGCCCAGATCCTCGCACCAATCCTCCGAGGGTCGAAGCCCTCGAACCTCCTGCTCTACGGAAAGACAGGGACTGGAAAGACCGCGGTCACCAACTATGTCCTTGCCAAACTCAAGACCGAAGCCAACAACCCGAACTTAGTCCTTGCCTATGTCAACACCCGTCTGGCGGACGGCGAGTACAGGACCCTTGCAGATTTCGCACGCTCGCTCGACCTGAGCAAGGACAAGCAGATACCACTCACCGGTCTTGCAATAGGGGAGGTCGTCGACAGGATTTCGGAGAACATAAGGACCAACAAGAAGAAAGTGGTCTTGGTCCTCGACGAGATTGACTACCTTGTAAAGCTCTTTGGTGATGACATACTCTATGCTTTCACTCGCTCTGGAAACAAACTGTCCCCGGGATTTCTCGCAATGGTAGGGATTTCGAACGACCTGAAGTTCAAGGAAGGGCTCGATCCCCGGGTTCTGAGCAGCCTCAGCGAAGAGGAGCTTGTCTTCCCGCCATATGCTGTTGAAGAGCTCAGGGAGATACTTACAGAGAGGGCGAGCGTGGCGTTCAGGCCAGGCGTCGCCTCTCCCGCAGCCATCAATCTGTGTGCTGCCATGGCAGGGTCAGAGCATGGCGACGCGAGGCGAGCCATTGACCTCCTGAGGATAGCTGGGGAGGTAGCGGAACGCGAGGGTCTCAAGGAGATTGACGACACCTGCATCAAAAAGGCCTCGGACAAGATGGAGGTCGACAGGGTAGACGAAGCGATCAGGTCCCTCCCAGTCCAGAGCAAAGCAATACTCTTTGCGGCCTCCAGATTCAAAGGAGGGACAAACACCGGCGAGCTCTATCTTGCCTACGCCAATCTCTGCAAGAAGCTTGGGCTGGAGGTCCTGACTCAACGAAGGCTCAGTGGGATACTCGGAGATCTCGACCTCCTAGGGCTCGTTGAGGCCTCGGTGGTCAGCAAGGGGAGGCGGGGGAGGACGAAGAAAATCCAACTCCTGATAGACGAAGAAACACTCGAGAAGGCGCTGTCGGAAGACCCAACTTTCGGCGCCACCAGTTAGGAAGCGAAACCAGCCGCGCCGAAGCTGCGTCGCAGAACTTCGAGCCGGGAAAGGTCCACCACAGGGACGATGCTGGGTGTAGGCTCGAGCCCCATATTCGTCTGGAAGCTGGTCTGTGCCTGCCAGGTCCCCGAGTTGACCAACAGCGTCCCCCTATAGGTGAGCTCTCCATAGGTGTGTACATGCCCTGCATGAAAGACATCAGGGACCCGGTCCACTACCATGTAGTCCCGAAGCTCTGGCGAGAGAGCGGTTCTCTTCCCATAGGTAGGCGCGAGATGCCTCGCCCTGAGGAGGAGCTTCATGGCGTCTGTCGGCCTGTCATAGGCTAGGTTCGGCGTCGTAGCTATGACATCGTCTAGGCTCTTTCCATGGTAGAGCAGGAAGTTCACCCCGTGGAGTTTGATGTAAGCGGGGTCACCCACCCACCTGACGTTGGTCATGGCATAGAGCGACTCGGCCATATCCATGGGGACCGCAGGCTGAGGAAGAGCCTGCCTCACGGCGTCGTGGTTGCCGGGGGAAAGAACAATCTGGATGTGTTCGGGCACCTGAGCGAGGAGTTCGCCAGCCATTTCGTACTGCTTCTTCGGGTCCCTCTCCGCGAGCTGGAATTCCTGGCCTGGATAGACGCCGACCCCGTCGACCAGGTCGCCGGCGACTACCAGGTACTTGATACGGCTAACTACATCCCTGTCCCCCAGATTCCCATTGAGCCACTGAATGAAGCGGTGGAAGTCATCAGCCAGGAACATCCTGCTCCCTATGTGCAGGTCTGAGAGGAGGACCGCATAGACGCGGTGGGAGCTGGAGACGGCCCTGTGTCCAGGGACGTCAGGGAGAACGAGGGAATCGACGAACAATGACCCCGACCGCGCGCGCGCGATTTCAACCACCACCATGCTGTCGAGGGGAGCCTCCAAGGCCGCCTTCTCCGCCAGCGCGTCTTGGCAGGCCGCTTTCAGGATGCCCGTCGGGTCGTCGACCCGGATTTCGACGCTCCCCCTTCGGCTTGAACGGTCTGCCAGTAGTCCTGCCACCATGACTCTCTTCCCCGGCGCCAAGCTTTTGGTGGCCGCTACGGTCGCGCTGTCGCGAGTGTCGAGCCTCTCTTGTACTATGGAAAAGAGTCGGCGGTATCTGTCATGAAAGAGCTTGCCGAAACCCTCTGCCCCCTCGGCGGGGGCTATGGCCTGTGTAGGATCAGAAAGGACCTCGAGCTCTGCCGGGATGTGCCCTTCAGGTGCCTCGCGCGCCAGCGACGCCTCGCGGGGGATTAGTCTCACAACGTCGCTCTCGGTGATAACTTTCGCTTCTGCTGGCACAGCCGCCTTCTGCGCAAGGAGCTTCTCGACCAGACCGTCGGCATCTGTCCCTGCCGGGAGCGAACTGATCATATCGAAGGCCTTGGAGTCAAGCATGTATCCAGATGCCAGCACTTTCGCTATAGCCTTGGGCTCTGGCACAAAACAGCACACGTCTCAGAGGCGTATTTATCGAGTCCCTCATCGCGCGGGGAGGCCGTGGGTCTATACAGTGACACGGCTGTCTCTAGACGACTGCACACACTGCGTCCCAAGCTGGACCAGCATGTCTAGCCCCTGCACGTCGTGCGACTCGCAATAGAGCCGGGTTATAGGCTCGGTCCCCGACGGCCTGAACATCACCCAGGAACCGTCTTCGAGTACAAGCTTCAACCCGTCTAGGGTCCGCTCTTCGGAGATCCCGAGCCGTTTGAATGCCTCCTTCGCCTCAGCGGCCAAGAAATCCATTCTCACTGGGACCCGGAGGTTCATCTGCCTGTACTTCCACTTGACTTCCCGAGTCACGCTTTCAAGGAGCCCCGGGTAAGAGGAGAGCAGCGTCGCGATTAGGGCCGACGCATTGATGCCATCCTCCCAAAGTCCCCACTTCGGGTCTACAACCTTACTCGGTTCAGCCGCGAAGACCCCCCCTTCACCCGCTAAAACGGCGAAGGTCTTCCCCACACGGCTCCTGAGCACCTTCAGGCCGAGCTTTTCGGCCTCGTCGGCGACGGCGTTCGAACTGTTCTCAGATATGACTGCTGTGCCGTCGGCCACCCCGAGTCCGCGCAGCGCTAGCACGGTGAGAATCGAATCAGGAACCACGTTACCCATAGCATCAACCATGACGAGTCTGTCGGCGTCTCCATCATGGGCGAACCCGAAGTCGACCCCCAGCGGCGGGACCATTGCGGCGAAATCCACGAGGCTAGTCGCGGTGGGCTCCGGGGGCCTCGCAGGGAAGCGCCAGGAGACTTGGGCGTTTACCGGGACCACCTGGTGCCCTAACGCCTTCATT
>JAFLZE010000074.1 GCA_029785685.1 Nitrososphaerota archaeon
TGACCATATAGGTGTAGTAGGAGCTTACCGATTGCTTCGAGACCCGTTGGGGCCGACACTTTCAGCCTGGTCACGTTCAGGTATAGGAGGATGAAGAGTGCCCCTAGGATCAGAGTGAGGACAGTCCCCACGCTTGTTGGCGTCACCAAGAGAGGGGGGAACAGATAGCTTGCGTTCCCTCTTGTGTATCTCCGTGGTCTTAGGTTGGCCAGGAAGTCTCGGATGGGGCTTCCCTCGTGCGTGCCCAACGGGCAGTAGACGAGCAACTTCTGACCTTTCTCCGCGAGCTTCCTTGCGAGGTGGTAACGAGGTGACGCGCTCTGCGCCTCCACTACTGGATGGGTGAAGTGGTTGGTGACGTAGAGGACCCACCCCTCCAGCGGTGCCGTTCTCTCTGTGTGCATATCGGGGGTTCTCTGGGCCGACCGGAGGCCTTGCATCGCCATCGCCCTTCTGCATTTTAGCTTTGAGGGTCAGGAGCTGATTGAGCGCGTCGGATAAATACGCGACCGGGGCGCGATGGGGCGATGCCTGGGAGACCATCGAAGGACCTCTACAGGGGCGCGACAATCCTGATTACCGGCGGAACCGGCTCGGTCGGACTGGAGCTGACAAAGGCAGTCATCGGTCATGGGCCAAGGGAGGTGCGGATCTTTTCGAACGACGAGAACGGCCTCTTCGAGGCCAGGAGCATCTTCGGAAATGATGTGCCGGTCAAGTATCACCTTGGCGACGTGCGTGACCCGAGGTCTATTGAGAGGGCGATTGCGGGGTGCGACCTCGTCTTCCACGCGGCGGCCTTGAAGCACGTGGACTTTTGCGAGATGAACCCGTACGAGGCGATAAGCACCAACATCATCGGCGCCCAGAACGTGATTGAGCTCGCGCGAAAGGAGCGGGTGGACAAGCTCGTCTACGTGAGCACCGACAAGGCCGTCAATCCTGTCAGCGCCATGGGGGCAACGAAGCTCCTCTCCGAGAGGCTCACGGTTAATGCGGGACTGCAGTATGATGCGGGAATCTTCTGCTGCGTCCGCTTCGGGAACATCCTCGGAAGCCGGGGCTCTGTGCTCACCATCTTCGACCGCCAGGTCAGGGAGGGAAAGCGCGTGACAATCACCAATCCGAGGATGACCCGGTTCATAATGCTACCCTCCGAGGCGGCCGGCCTCATCCTCCATGCCGCCGAGATGGCGAAGCCATCGGAGACCTACGTCCTTAAGATGCCTGCTGTCAGGGTGAAAGACCTCGCGGAGGCTAGCATCGAGTTCTTCTGCCGACGGTACGGGAGGAACCCTGCTGACTACCGAGTCGAGGAGATTGGTGCCAACCCCGAAGAGAAGATACATGAAGAGCTGATGACCGACGCGGAACAGGCCAGGTCATCACTCAAGGGAGACTTCTACGTGATACCTTCGCCTGGCAGCGGAGGGAATCAGAAAGCCTCGGCCGCCCGTGGATACTCGTCCGAGTCTGCCAAGATGCTCTCCAAGCAGGAGATCGTCCGAGTCATCGGGGCGCTGTACGCGAGCTCCTAGCTGGCCTTCACGCAGACCAGGTCTCCCAGCCGCCCTCGGCGCTCATGGAGGTGAATCCTGCCTTTGCGAAGGCGGACTTGGACGCGATGTTCTCGGCCATCATGACCGCGGTCAGCGTCTTGCCTCCCGACTTCCTCCTAACGATTTTGAGGGCGGCGCTGGCTATCCCCACGCCTCGGTCTTTGGGGAGGAGGGCGATGCTGATTTCGTTCTTCGGGCCCTCGACCCTGCAGTACCCCACGGGCCGCCCCCGCAGCTCGATGATGTATAGCCTCTTGCTCTTGTCCTTGAGCGCGTCCGCGTACCACTCTTCGTGCGCCGCGAGTTTGATCGGCGCAGTGCGGGTGGAGAACCTCCGCGAGACGGGGTCGTTTCGGGCTTCATAGAAGACATTGCTGTCTAGGTGACTTGCCGTCGCCCTCCTCACGGTCACCTTTGCGGAGGAAGGGCTCGGGTCGCCACGCCTCTTGGTCATCTGCGTCCAGCGTCTCGAAGCGCGTCGCAAACGTACTCGATCTGTTCGTCCCGCAGCGCCGCGTGCATCGGGAGCACAAGACTCGTGGTTCCGACCCGCTCCGCATTGGGTAGGCCATCAGGGGTCTCGATTCTCCCCTTAGAGTATGGCTGCAGGTGCACAGGCTTGAACATCACCGTCGTCTCGATCCCCTTCTTCTCGAGCTGGCGCATCAGCGCGTCCCTTGACTGCACCCTCCCCACAACGCTGACCATATAGGTGTAGTAGGAGCTTACCGATTGCTTCGAGACCCGTTGGGGCCTCAGCCAGCTGATTTTCTGTATGCGTTCGTCGTATATTTTGGCGAGAGCGTTCCTTCTCTCCACGAACTCCTCGAGATGCCCCAACTGGTTGAGGCCGATCACTGCATGGACGTCGCTCATCCTATAGTTGTAGCCGAGGAGGGTAATCGGTCCGTGTCCGTACGCCCTTCTGCCAACATTTCTGAAGGTCCTTGAGAAAGTGTCGATTGGGCGAGAATTGGTGGTTATCACTCCACCTTCGGCAGAAGTGACGACCTTCGTAGGATAGAAGCTGAAGGCGTTGGCAATGCCGAACGAGCCGCACGCCTTCCCCTTGTAGGATGAACCCAGGGCGTGGGCGACGTCCTCGACCAAGAAGATTCCCCTGTCCCTACAAAGCCTAATGATATCGTCCATATCGCAGGGGTTCCCTCCGATGTGTGTCACGATTACTCCGCCGGTTTTCGGGGTGATGCATTTGTCGATGGTGTCTCTCGTGACATTGAAAGAAAACGGGTCGCAGTCCGCCAGCCTGACCCGAGCTCCTATGTAGAGGGCGGCGTTTGCGGTCGAGACGAATGTGTTGGCAGGCACGATGACCTCTGTCCCGGGCTTCGAGACTATCGAAGCCATTATCGTATGCAGGGCCGCTGTTCCAGAGCTTACTGCAATCGAGTGCTTCGTTCCCGCGATAGAGGACATCTTCCCTTCCAGAGACTCCACTACCTTGCTCGATGTCAGCCAGCCTGACCTGAGAACCGAACTTATGCCAGAAAGAACTTCATCGACGTCCTTGTCAGTGAAGTAGGGTTGCCCTACCTGGATTCGTTCCCGCAACGTTTTGAAAGCCGGCCCAACTCTATTTGAATCTTACAAGCCGTCGGAGGAAATTCTCCATGGCTGTCACGACTTCCTGGCGATGCACCACGTCATCAGCAGGTTCATCCCGTCGGTGCGCCCATAGAGCCCGCCCCGGTTAGCGTCCACCTTCGATATTGGCGCTGAGCCCTCCGGTCCCCTTTCCGAGTGATTGTATACGAGCTTCATCACCTCGGAGCTCCCCCAACCGTCGGACTCGATGATCTCGAAGCCTTCGAAGAGCGCCCTGAAGCCGTCCGGGGAGAACCGGTAGTAGTCGCCGAAGCTTCCGACGAAGCCCTTGTGGATCGGGTACACCAGGACAGAGGTGCAGATACAGATGCCTCCCTGTTTCAGCACTCGCTTCACCTGCCCAACAGCCGCCCATGGGTGTCTTACATGTTCGAGCACCTGGTCGAGGACGACGAAGTCGTACTCGCCGTCGCCGTAGGGGAGGTTCTCGATGTCCACGGTTGGGTAATCTGGAGCGACCTCCGTCCTGGCGCCCCTCTCCCTGAGCATCCCCAGAATCGTCCCCTCGCTCCCGCCGAGTTCGACCGCCTTCTTCTCTTCGAAGGACGAGCTCTCGAAGCCTTGAAGTCGTTTTTCGATTCCCAGGTACATAGGAATCCTCAGCCAGTTGACCTCGCCGTAGAGGAGTGGAGACTGACCGGCCTGCCCACGCAGCACCGTCGCCTTGGGGATTGGGACCAGGTAGAACTCGAACCCGAGGCGCCGCATCACCATCCGGACAGCACCGTTGACCTTAAGCATCAGAGACCTGACAGCTCTTGAGCCGTCCGACACGACGCCCGAAACAGCCCGAGGCAACTTAAGAGTTGCGCGCGAAACTATCTGGTCCCCTCGCTCCCCCTTCCTTCTCCTCCTCATCGCACTGTGCAGGAGCGAGTCCTTCGAGGGAGGCGAGTTTCAGTTCTCATAATAGGAGAGCCGCTGCTGCAGCTCGGTTATCATCAGGCTTGGCTTAAGGGTGTTTGGAATGCGACAGTTTGAACTTGAGGCAGTCCCGAATCCTTCCAGTTGGAGGCGGAAAATCACCGCTCCTGACACGGGATTCATCTTACTTTTCTCACCAAGTTTTCAAAAAACCATCTTACTAAACTTTGGCAGAATCCGCTCCCAGTCTAGCCCTGGATGACAGCATCAGCGAGGCTATCCTCTCTGCGTCGTTCTCGAGTTTCCTGCTCACCCTCACGACTAGCGCGATGAAGGAGACGAGCACCTCCCTGTATGCGAGGCGGCACCTCGAGCCTATCGTCTCGACGACGGCCTCAGCCCTTGCTACATCGATCTGCTGAAGCTTTGTGTCCTCTTCTTCGTTCGGCACCGGACCCAGGACAAGCAGGGTGTGAGCGATGAGGACCATCGCGAGGTGCCTCCTGACGCCCTCGATCTTCCTCACCTCGTACTCCTCCATCCCCAGGTTCTGCTTCGCGTCCCTGTAGAAGGAATCTATCTTCCACCTCTTCGCATACAGGTTCAGCATCTTGTCCGCCTTCATGTCCAGCCTGTTCGAGCAGTAGAAGTTGGGCTCGCCCTCGCACTCCGGGTTGTCGTAGGAGACGACGACCCTCACCCTGTCTCCCTCGATCGAGCGCATCCTCAGGTTGGCTTCGTGGCACCAGTAGGTCTGCTCGTTGTCCTTGTACCTCACCTTCACCTTCCTGAACCTCTCCTTCGGGACGGTCTTCTTCGCCCACTCGGAGAGGCTGACCCACCCCTGGGGCATCAGGACCACCCTGTCGCTCTTCGACTGGAAGATCCACGTCTTACCGAGGGATCGGGCGAGCTCGGCCGTCTCCCTGCAGAAGAACCAGGAGTCCCCCACGACGTACGTGAAGGGCACCCCCTTCGAGTGAGCCTTCTCGACGAACTCCCTCGCCACCTGGTTCTTGTCCTTGAACTCGCTCTTGTCCTCGAGCTGCTCCTCCTTGAGGTAGACCCACGCGTCCAGCGGGATGGAGAGCCTCCCCTTCACGAGGTGGCTGGTCAGGATGTCGTGGGGGACTCCTGGTTCTTCTGCAGGGAGACGGCCGAGCTCGCCCGATCCCTCGGT
>JAFLZE010000075.1 GCA_029785685.1 Nitrososphaerota archaeon
GTCCGGCTCTTCGCTCAGCACCGGGCTGTGGTCGACCACCACCACCTCGAAGTCGAGCCCCTTGCCCAGGAAGCGGGGGAGCTCGCCGCCGACGCGTCGTCGCCGACGTCGGACATCAGAGGCACCGAGGAGTACAAGCGGGGCCTGATCAGGCTGCTCGTGGCCAGGGGTTTGGAGAGGGCCAGCCAGCGGGCGAGGAGGCGGACGTAGATGCCTCAGACGAGGCGCATCGCGGTGGAGGTCAACGGCGTCAAGAGGGAGGCCGACGTGGAGCCACGGCTGCTGCTGGTGCACTTCCTCAGAGAGAACCTCGGCCTCACCGGGAGCCACATAGGGTGCGACACCACCAGCTGCGGGGCGTGCACGGTCCTCCTGGACGGGAAGGCGGTGAAGTCGTGCACCGTGCTGGCTGTACAGGCAGACGGGAGGAAGGTGATGACGGTGGAAGGCCTGGGAGACCACGGGAAGCTGGACCCGGTGCAGGAGGGCTTTGTGGCTAAGCACGGCCTGCAGTGCGGATTCTGCACCCCCGGGATGCTGATTTCAGCCTACGCTCTCCTCAAGGAGAACCCAGACCCTACCGAGGACGAGATCAGGACAGCGATATCAGGCAACATATGCAGGTGCACGGGCTACGAGAAGATCATCGAATCGGTGAAGTACGCAGCCAAGGCCCGACGCAGGCGCAAGGCCTAGACCTGCTCTGCCGGGGCCGCGCCTAGGCCCGGTCGAACTTCGCCCGGAGGCACGCGAACATCTCCCTGATTATCTTCTCGGCCTGACCCTCCAGGAGGCGCTCCCCGAGCGAGGCGATCTTCCCCCCCACCCTCGCCTCAGCGGACCACTTCATGGACGAACCTCCCCCTGCGGCTTCCGAGATGTCCATGGTCGCCTCGATGTCGACGACGCTCCCCATCCCCGACCCCCTCCCCAGGAGCTTGGCGTGGGTCGGTTCCCGGGCCTCTGCCAGGCTGAACCTGATGGTGAAGTCCCCCCTGATGAAGGAGACCCCTGCCTTCACCACCACCGTGAACTCGCCCGGCGACTTCACTTCTGCCCTCTGGAAGCCCGGCATGCAGGCTGAGAGCTCGTTGGGGTCCATCAGGGCGGAGTAGACCCTCGCGGGTGGCGCCCGAGCGTCGAAGTTCCCTTCGAAGTGCATCGCCATTCCTCCCGCGAGGAGCCCGGCGCAGGTGGATGTAAGCATCTCGGAGCGGCCCAGTCAGACCCGGGCAGCTCCGTCCATTTCGCGCGCCGCGACGGCTCCCGATAGTTATAAAGTCGGAAGATGGCCGGCGGCGAAGGGTTGAGCCAGTCAGAGCTCGCCAAGACGATGGGTGCGCTGGCAGAGAAAGGTGAGCCTTTCGTGGTCGCCACCGTGGTGAAGGCCGAAGGCGGGTCCATGGGGGGGCCTGGCTCCAAGGCCATCGTCTCGGGGACCGGGAAGGTGGTATGCGGCGGCCTGGGCGGATTTCCTGAGTCCGCCCTAGCGTCCTACGCAAAGAAGGTCATGGGGGCTGGTGCGCCGAGGACGGTCAAAGTGTACCTCGACGCGGCGGAGGGCTCGGCCGGGCCGGCCGTGAGGTCCCAGACAGAGGACGAGGTCCACGTCGAGGCCAGGGTCGGAGGCGCCATGGAGGTATACTTCGAGCCGTTCCTCCCGGCTCAGAGGCTCGTCCTGGTCGGCCAGGGAGGCAAGGACGACGTCGAGGATGCGCTTGTCAGGCTGGGCAAGGGGCTCGACTTCGAGGTGGTGGTGGTCGACCACAGCCCGGTGCTGAGCGAAGAGCCGGACAGGCTGATCGGCGACCCTTCTTTCGACCTGTCGAAGCTCGACCTCTCACCTTCCGACTCCGTCGTGGTGCTGACGAAGGGCGAGAGGGACGTCCTGGTCCTGCAGGCCCTGTCGCAGTTCCACCCGAGGTACGTCGCCCTGGTGGCGAGCGCCAAGAGGGCCGAGGAGGACCGGGCCGCGCTGAGGAAGGCAGGGGTAGCAGAGGCGTTCGTCGCATCCCTCCGGTCCCCGGCAGGGGCAGACATAGGCGCGGTGACCCCCGCAGAGATAGCCCTCAGCATAATGGCCGAGGCGGTCGCTGAGAGATACGAGAAGAAGCTCCCGGCCAAGGCCCGTACGTCTGGGGGGCCTGCGGCAAGCGCCCGCGGCTAGCTCGTTTCGCTCGGCGGCACGGAGCACCTTGGACGGCTCGTGGGCGGAGAGGCGCTTGACGGAGGAGCAGATATAACTGGACAGACGAAGAAGGGAGACCGTGCGGTCCGAGGAGTCAGGCGTCCCCCAGGCTGCAGTGGAGCGGTGACGGCGGCGTCGTGAGGCCGCACGAAGACCACAGAGCCCACGCCGGGGGAGGGGTCAGCGTCAGAGTGGTCACGGTCAGTTCCAGCAGGTTTTCCAGAAAGGAGGCAGGGGAGGAGTGCACCGACGAGGGAGGAGACGTTGCCGTAGCCGAGCTACGCAAGGCAGGGCACAGGGTGAGCGGAAGGAGCCTGATATCAGACGACGTGACGATGATCAGGCAGGCGGTGGGCGACTTCCTGTCCGGGAAGGACGACGTCCTCCTGTTCACCGGGGGGACCGGCGTCTCCCCCAGGGACGTCACCATCGAGTCGGTCAGGCCGTACTTCGAGAAGGAGCTGGACGGCTTCGGCGAGCTCCTCCGGAAGCTGAGCTACGACGAGATAGGGGCGGCGGGGGTCCTGTCCAGGGCGACAGCCGGGGTCGCCAGGGGGAAGCTCATGGTGTGCATGCCAGGGTCGCCGGGGGCCGTAAGGACATGCCTCGGCGCCTTCGCAGCGGAGTTCTCGCACGTCGTGTTCATAGCCAGGGGCCAGGGACCGTCAGGCGAGAGCGTGCCTCATCACGAGCTGCGACCAAGCCGCCAGGCAGGTCGCCTGAAAGCGAGGCCCTCAGTACACGGGGATTGACGAGTCCACTTCCTCGGCCCAGGCCCTGATCCCGCCAGCCAGGCTCCTCGCCTTCCTGAACCCGAGCGACTTGAGCAGGCCGACTGCCGCCGCGCTCCTTACCCCCACGTGGCAGTAGACGACCAGTTCTTCCTCCCTGTCGAGCTCTCCGGCCCTCTGCGCTAGCTCTCCGATGGGTATGTGCCTCGAGCTTCCTATGCTGCACAACTGGCGCTCGTAGGGTTCTCGGATGTCGAGGAGGACGACCTTCGTCTCGGAGCCGAGCATGCGCTTGAGCTCGGAGGGGGCCACCTCCTCACGCCGCGCCTCCTCTCGCCTCAGCCCGCAGAATTCGTCGTAGTCGATGAGTTCCCTGATTCTCGGCGCCGGCGAGCAGACGGGGCACTCCGGGTCCTTGCGCACCTTGACCTCTTCGAAGGTCATCTCCGAGCCGTTGAACAGCAGCAGCCTCCCGACCAGCGCCCTTCCGTTGCCGAGCAGGATGTTCAGCGCCTGGGCCGCCTGGATGGTCCCCATGAGCCCGGGGAGGACCCCCATCACCCCCGACTCGGCGCAGTCCTGGACAGCCCCAGGAGGTGGGGGCACAGGGAAGAGGCACCTGTAGCACGGCCCTGACTCAGCCGCGAAGACCGACGACTGGCCGTCGAACCTGAACACGCTGGCGTAGACGTCAGGCGTCCTCGCGATGACGCAGGCGTCGTTGACGAGGTAGCGCGTGGGGAAGTTGTCCGTGCAGTCCAGAACCACGTCGTAGCCTCGGATGATGTCCAGCGCGTTCGACCTGTCCAGCCTGACATTGTGGGGGAACACGGACACGTTGGGGTTGGTCTCCCGTAACCTTTCCCGCGCGACCTCAACCTTCTGCCTCCCGGCGTCCCCTTCGGCATACAGGGGCTGCCTGTGGATGTTGCTTACCTCCACCTTGTCGTGGTCGACTATCCCTATTTCCCCCACCCCGGCTGCGGCCAGGTACGTCGAAGCAGGGATGCCCAGTCCCCCGACGCCCACCACCAGCACCCTCGAGGACTTCAGCTTGCGCTGGCCCCCCATGCCGACCTCGGGGAGGACCAACTGCCTGCTGTACCTCTCCAGCTCTTTCTTGGAAAGCGCCCCGGAGCCTGCCGTGGTCAAACCTGGCAGCCAGATTCTTGGGCCATGTCTTAAGAACAGCGCTTGGCGATACCACCACCCTCCCGAGCCGCCGCGGGCTGGCGCGCGCCGTTGTGCTCAGCCTGCTCAGGTGGGGGGAGCGGAGCGGGGCGAAGACGGCCTGCCTCCAGGTTGTCCCGGGCAACGAGCCTGCCGAGGTGCCATATCGCGCGCTGGGCTTCGCCGAGGGATACCGGTGCTGGTGCAGGGTCAAGGAACGCGCCTAGCTCGGCGCGGAGAGTCTTGCGCCCTCTGAAGGCGAGGCGCAGGCACGCTCTAGTCCGAGAGAGCCTGCTGGGAGGGCGGCTGACCTACGCCGTTCCTGCTCCGCCGTGCGGAATCGCAGATATCGCTTCTGCGAGCGAAGCCGTCACCCTTGCCCGCTCGTTGACCAGATTGGCTCTCTCCATCCGCTCGTTCTCCAGCTCTTCCAGCCTCGTTTGAGCAGCCTCAAGTTCCTCCCGCTCCTTGGCGAACGGCGACCCTGGGGGTCGGTAGTCGATTTCTTTCAGCAGTCTCTGTTGTGCTAGCAGCTCCGCAGACAGGTCGGATTGCCTCGCCTCGAGCTCCCTGACCTTGCTGTCGCGGTCGTCGTTCGGGTGCCTTTTCCTGCCGAGGAGGCGGCTGAAAAGAGAGTCGGTCTTCTGCGCATTTGCGGCTGAAGCTGCGTGGGCCTTCTCTGCATCCAGCTCGCTGGAGCGCCTCGCACGCTCTGCCTTCAGTTCTGTGATCTTTGCAGCCACCCTGCCGCTCTCGGCTGCCATCATGCTCTCCATGGCTGAGACGGTTGCCCTGAGCTCAGAGATTCCCTCGTCGAGTGACGCGAGTGGGACGGGCTCGGAGACAAGGCGGTTGAGCTCTTGGCGCCCGGCGTGGTATTCGTGTGAGAGGTTTTCCTTGCCCGCCTTCTCTTCGAACTCGTCTAGCAGGACGCCCACCCCCCTGGCCCAGCTCTCGAGCGAATAGCCTCCCGGTTCGTCGGAGAACTTCTGTCTCCCGAGGTTGTTCAGGGCGTTGACGGTCCTGTCCCTGAGCTGACGGAAGTCAAGCTCTGGGGACCCTTGAATCCTCGTCCTGTGCCTGTGGGC
>JAFLZE010000076.1 GCA_029785685.1 Nitrososphaerota archaeon
GACCAGTTCAGCCCGTCCACTAATTACAGCCCAACGCTTGGATGAGGTATTCCCGGCGGAGGCGCAATGAACCCTATATGCACGGCAAAGACGCCTCGGAATCATAGATGGATGAAGAGAAGGGCGGCCACTTCCAATAGAATAAGTGCGACGTTCCGCGCTGCTAACTTTGCCAGTTGAAGGCAGATTCTTTGACTCTCACGTAATTAGCATCAAGATGTGGTCCGAGAACGGCAAGCAAAGTAACCTTCCCAGACATCGCTGTAAAGTATCGCGCTTCTTCAGTTGTGATTGACCTCACGATTACCTCAAACTCGTGATATGACAGCCACTTTTTTAAGACTTGATATCCTCCGACGACAAAAGGGAAGCGAAGGGGCCTGAGGCGGAAGCCAAGGCGAAGTAAGGTGAATCAGGCGAAGATGCCAGAAGACCGGTTGGCAGCCTTCCAGGGAAGCCTAGATTAGCTAGGCGACTTTCGATTCAGTCTCGACGAGCTTGTCGTACTCTGTCTTTAGCCACTCGGCAACTTGCTCGTCGAACTCCATCAGCGCACGCACATTCTGCCTCACCTCTTCCCCACCGGATGAAGTCACCCTTGCTTCCGCTGAGACTAGGCCGGTACTTCCACCCAGGAGCTTGGCATTGGTGGTATGCTTCTTATTGGCATCTGCCAGCGCTCGGTCTGCTACGTCGAGGAGGGCCACAATCGCAGGGATCTGCTTCTCAAACTTGTGGCGAACATCTCTATCCACAAGGTTAGATATTGCCTGCCCCAGCCTTTTCTTTCCCAGCTGTCCCGGGTAGTCGAACTCAATTCTTTTTCTGGTGTCGAGGAATACAGAAGTTTCTAGCGTAATCACACCGTTCTTTTCTGACGCGTGCGCTACCCAGCCTCTTCCTTTGCCCCAGGGGATATGTATGAACCAGGACTTCCCGTCTTTGTGCACCAAGTCAGAACCTCGGTTCAGGACGTACGGATCGCCCGTCTCTTCTTCGAGGATTCTCTTTATGGTCACCGCGTCAACTATTTGATCCTGTTGCACTACCTATCTCCTTTCTGTAACTGAAGTACTTCGTGTATATAACGCCCCTGCCTTCCTTGTACGACCAATGAATTTGCATTGCGATTCCGCCAGCTATTTCTCTTCCAATCTTTTCTTCCAGCATTCCAAGACGTATCTCGCTCCCTAGAATCGCTTGCGTATCGACTTCACCTTACGTTGCCTGAGCCCTTGAATCTCTCTTCCGGGTTGTCATGTCCTGTCGAGTCAGTCTTCCCAGCGGGCCCATACCATTTTCACGGCTGCATCATGTGCCTCTTTGAGCACCCGTGCTGTCGTAATGATGGCCTGGCGCAGGATGTTCATGTCGGTGGGGGCGTCAGCAATCATAGCTCCGATTCTGAAGGTCGTAACCCCGGTCTCCCCGTCATAGAGGACTTCCAGCTTTACCCCGGTCTTCCCTGAGATGTCTGCTACGCGCTTCTCGCATTCTTTCAGCATGGTGACGACGCGGGGAAACTTGGCTATCTCCTCGGGAAATTCTCCGCTGGGCGCGATCCCAGGCTCGATGTAGGGAAACCTGGCGACCCCTTTCTCGCCGTATTCTCTCTCCACCAGTGACATCATATCGTCTATCTTCGTGGTTTCTAGCCACATCGCCCCTTCTTTGTCTTTCCAAATCGCTCTGAGCGGACCAACATTGTGAGGCTCTTTCAGTTCGGTGCTCCACACAATCCATCGTGCCCTTTGTCCAAGGAGCAGCCTGTTTTTCCCCGGTCCTGAAACAGTGAACCTGACGGTGCTGACAGAGTTCATCAGGTCTCTAATGGCGCGGCCATCGTCTTCTGGAGTCATTTCAATCCCTCTTTGTCTACAACTCGCAGGACGTGAATCCTCATCGGCTTGTTATCACGGTTTTCTTCATCATGCTCTACTATCGCGATATAGGCCGCCTTGAGATTTAGGCTTGAATTGTCCTTGTTCGCGTGAAAGTCGTCTTCGACCTGAGACGCGGCTTTTCTGATTCCATTCCGCCTGTCTTCGAACCATTTCATCTCAACTAGCACCATGTTGCCGTCCGGGTCCCGCATCAGCCAATCCGTGCCATTTGCAGCCGCGCTGTCCTTCCTGGTCTTGCTGAAAGGGTGCCTTTCGATTCTCTCCCATCCTCGGCTCTCCAAATCCAGTTCGGGGTGCAGAGGGACCACGATGAACGAGACGTCGTTGGTCAGCGTGACGTGGCTGGCTCCCCTTCTGCCTGAGCACTCTGAAGCCGAACCGCCTCGCTTCGTCAGTATCTTGACCAGGTCCTTGCCAGAGACCACAGGGAGACGGCTCAATTGGTCACTCTGCGGGGACGAGCTGCCCTTTCTCTATGGCCACCTTGCCGTGCTCCATGGCGTAGTCGGCCATGGCTTCGAGGTGGGTTTGGATGGCCTCCCTAAGGTTTCGCCTGGCCTCGTCCTTGGTCGCACCCTGGGTGGTGATTCCCAGCCCAGGGACCCTCGCGACGAAGTATCTCTCGCCCTTGTACACCCTGACGCTGAACTGCATGGCCATCAAGCACGAAAACACTCGCTGACGGTATAAGCCGACACCTGTCAGGATGTTGGGAGACAGGAATCCTCGAGCCCCTGGATGGCGTGGACGATTTCGACGGCGAAGCGACCGGCTACTATCTTGGCACCACTCACGTCAGACTGGTCAGGGTCAGAAAGCTGGTACATCTGATGTTCAGCAGCCGCTAAGACGCACTAGCCCACTACGCCGAAGCGAAACTCAGGACAGACTTTCGTTGAAGATGCCGGAGAGAAACACGCACGAAACCAGGGCGCAGGCCGAAGCTTCTACGGATGCTCTCGTTGCGACCGCAATGGCCTCGCGAAAGAGACACGAGAAGACGGTAGGAACCGCTCCACGAGCGAAGTAGCCTACTGGACCACCTGTTCATGAAACGTCCATCAGGCGCAGTTATCATGGCTGGTCTCTTTCAAGCACAAGTCCGTAGGCTTCTTTGAGCGCACCAATTGCCAGTTTCATTTTCCCGAGGTCATTCTTTCCCCACTCAATCTTAGCGCCTATCGTATAGATTGCTATGTTGCGAGTTCCACCGAATCTCAGTTCCAAGTGTATCTCATGTCGCCTTGATATTTGTCTCAGAACCCTGGCCCAATCATCAAATCTCTTGGCAATCAGTGGAAACCTTGAATTGAATGACAGCCGGACGTTGCGTTTCGTGAAGTTGGAAAGGTCCATCTTCATCAGGTCTTTGGCGCCTTCCTCTCCGTATTCTCTCTCAACGAGCCCTATCGTATCGCCGATTTCGGAGGTTTCTAGCCACACGTAGTTGTCGTGACTCTTCCAAACGTACTTGATGTGACCAACTTCTTTAGCATAGGCCATATCAGGACACCACACGAACCATTTCGCGTTCTGTTTGACTTCGCTTCGAGATTCAGGCACTTCCGCCACTTCGAATGGTGCCCGTACTGACCACGAAAGATAGTCCGCAACCACTTTTTGCTCTGGTTCCTCAGACATTCGAGTTCACCACCTGTCTCACCCGTCTGACATGGATTCGTATCGGGTCATCATTCAGATTCCAATCCATCACCATGACATATCCTCGCTCGATTTCTTCGCCCTGATATTTCCGTTGTCTATCGTAATAAGTCCCCACCTGAATCTCACCTCGTTTGAGGGCACTCTCTATCTGACCCCAATACTTCGATTCGGAAATCGATAACTTGTGGTCAGGGTCCCGAAATACATGGTCAGTGCCGTTTCCTGTGACTCCGACCTTTCGCGTCTCATTAAAGGGGTGCCTTTCTATTCTCTCCCAACCAGCTAGATTCATCAAATTCGAAATCAAACCTTCACCTACCTCTCCCTTGACTACACCGTACCTTCTTGTGCCCTCTTCCACCGCGCCTTCAAGGATCGACTTAACAGATTCCTGTAACCTCCTATCCACAGCAAAAGTGTAAACCCCATCCGTCCCCTCTGGTGCATCAAGAAGTCTGGCAAGTCGCAGGGCCTCGGGCTTGTCCAGCTGTCCTAGCGAGAGTTTCCTATCCCCAATATCGGGATGGTCAAGCGACTGTCGATGCTCGTGTACCTCGTTCTTGCTCTGAACATATTTCACCACAAGTTCATCTCCCTCCATCCTCATCCCTTCCACAGGGTAGTCCCTGCCGAACCTCACCGCGGCCCTATGTCCGTCGAACTCCAGCTTGCAGTCGTCCTTTCCCTCGAGCTTCCCCCGCAGAACAAGGTGCGACCCGCTCGTGGACATCTTGTATCCCTCGAGCTCCACCTGGCGCCCGTCCACGTTCAGGAACATCTTCCCCTCCTCGCGCTCCAGCCTGACGTTCTGCAGGTGTTCGCACTTTCCCCGTTCGAAGTCCCTCGCCATCTTGTATTCGTCAACACCCTTGGCTTCGACTAGCTCGTACTTGCTCCCCTTCGCTCCCCCGATGTCCCCCACATAGGCCTCCGCCCTGCGGCTTGAGGCGTTGTATCTCGCGTACACAGCTTCCACCTCGTCTCCCTCGATGGGCCTCAGCTCCAGCTGTACGATCGCGCTGTGGTCAGGCGGGCCGTAGCCTGCCTGCTCCAGGTCGCACATGGGAACCCGCACGTTGGCACCCTTGCCATAGTCGACTGCCTCGAGGACCCTCGGAACTTCTTCCCGCTCGTTCTGGCCCTGTAAACGCCGCAAACCCGGCGTTTCCGCCTGTTCTTCCTTCTTCTGACCCGGGCTCGCATGCTCGACCACGAGTATCTGGTCGTCATTTCTGGTGTAGCTCCCAGGACCTGGCTTCTCCGGCGGCTCGGGATCTGGCGGTTTCTCGTCGACACGAGGGTCCTTGGTGCCGGCCTTTGATCGGACGTCCTTGACCTCTTCCCTGCCCTCCTTCATCCTGTCGGCGTCATCCGCCCCATTCGAACCACCCTTGTCCTGTTGGGCGTGCTCCTTGGGAGCGTCCTTGCCTGCTTTTTCCTCCTGCGGTGGGGCCTCGCCGGCGTCAGGTCCGGCCTTCTTGGGGTCCTTCCTCACTTCCGACGCTCCGTCTTTCGCATCGACGGCCTTCTCTCCTTCCTCTCCTTTCTCGCGAGCTCCTGCGCCCTTCCCGTCCTCCTTGCCCGCTAT
>JAFLZE010000077.1 GCA_029785685.1 Nitrososphaerota archaeon
AATCTGTCGTCGATTTCGCTGGCGGGGAGGACGGGAAGTTGACGACAGATTCATGGAATAAATTGCCCCGATGGGGCTCTTCCCCGCGTAGCTCATAGGGGACTTTATCTCGGTCGACGTCGACCTCACCAGGTTCTTCATCATGTCGAGCTCGATTCGCGAGAGCCCTCTGAAGGCGGCTCCCGTGGTCACCGCGGCGAGGCCGACAAGGATCGCTGTCCCGTCATAGAGGTTCCCATAGAACGCCGATCCGGGGGAGAACGGGAAGTTGACGAAAGCTAGCAGCGTCCACAGGGCAAGCGCGGCCGACAGCATGAGTCTCACTCTGGTGGTGATTGTAGGAGCGACTATGCCGAGGGAGGTGAAGGTCATGGCGAGGGCTATCAGGTCGACCAAGAGAAGTGGAGAATCGAACGACTGGTACAGATAGCCGAACATGAGCAGGATGGTAATCCCGAAGGCCATGAACTGCGAGAAAAATATGGAGACTGAGAGGTCCCTGGTGCTGAGGGGGAGGGTGAAGAGGTAGTCCCTGTCTGACTTTAAGATCATCACACCTCCGGTTGCCAGCGACATGGCGAGGAAGAAGGCGATGATTGCCGTCCCATAGTAACCCAGGATCTCCCCCTCTGACTGATGTGGGATGGCTTGTGAAATCCCGATGTAGTAGACGAACATGATTGCCATGAAAATCAGGAAGGGCCTGGAGAAGCGGGTCCTTACGACGAACTTCAGGAGGCTAAGAAGCACCGGTCATCATCCTCGCCACCACCTTCTCTATTGGCTCCTCTGGGGAACCCCTATTCCTCAGCTCCTCGATGGTGCCTTCCCATAGGAACATCCCCTTCGATATCATAATCACGCTGTCCGTGAGCCTGTTGGCGATAGACATGATGTGCGTGGACACAAGGTGCGTCCCCTCCAGCCTGTCCAAGAGGCCGATCACTTTCTCCTGTGTCGGGATGTCGAGGTAGTTCAGAGGCTCGTCCAAGAGCAGTACCTTCGGAGAGTGTATGAGGGCGAGCGCTATGGCGAGTTTCTGTGTGTTCCCTCTCGAAAGCCTCCCGACGTTCGCCTTCTCGTACTGCCTCAGGTCCAGCTCGTCCAGGAAGAAGTCTGTCCTGCCCTTCACGTCGGGCACACCCCGCAGCGCCCCGATGTATTCGAGGTTCTCCCTTACGGAGAGCATCCTGTATGGAAGGGCGTCCTCGGGGAGGTAACCTACCACCGCCTTGGAGTCCCGGCTGTCCGGAGAAGAGCCGAGAATCCTGATATTTCCCGTATCGGGGCGGAGAGATCCGATGAGGAGCTTGAGGGTGGTGGACTTGCCCGCGCCGTTGGGACCCAGGAGTGAGTACCTCCCCCCCACTGGAATGTCGAAACTAAGGTCGTTGAGCGCTGGCACCTTGCCGTAGGACTTGCTCACGTGGGTGAGCTCTATGCAGGCCCCGGGTCTCCCGCTCGATGCCATTGCTGACACACCCCGGGGGTGTTCCCGTATAAACCGAAGGCGCCGCGCCGGGCTCGCGGACCCGCCAAATGTATAATTAACTTGGGGGCGTGCCTTGCTTCATGCCCTCCTACGAATCGGAATTCAAAGCGGTAATCAGCAGGGTCCGCTCCCACGAGAAGTGGTTCTCGGAGAGCCTTCCGATGATAGCCAGCGAGAACCTTGCCTCAGAGCCTGTCAGGAGGGTTCTTTCGTCCGACCTCGGCCACAGGTACGCGGAAGGATGGCCGGGCGAGAGGGTCTACGCCGGATGCAAGTACATAGACCAGATAGAGCTGCGGGCCATCGCCCTCGGCAAGCGGCTGTTCAGGGCCGACCACATCGATGTCAGGCCCGTCTCGGGGGTCAATGCAAACCTCGCGGTTTACTCGGCGCTCAGCGGCCCCGGGGACATGATGATGGCACTCTCCATACCCAATGGAGGGCACATCTCACATGGGAAGAGGGACTTCGGGGGCACGGCGGGGCTGGTGCACTCGCTCGAGGTGTCTTACTTCGCGTTCGACAAGGACTCGATGAACATCGACGTCGATGAGACGAAGAAGAGGATAGCGGCCCTGCCGTCCCTCAAACTCGCCATGTTCGGCTGCAGTCTGTTCCTCTTTCCGCACCCCATCAAGGAGCTGGCGCAGGCGATACGTGACAAGGGGGGAGTCGTGTGCTACGACGCGGCCCACGTAGCCGGACTGATAGCGGGCGGGCAGTTCCAGGACCCCCTCAGGGAGGGCGCCCAGATAATGACAATGAGCACGCACAAGGTGCTCTTCGGGCCGCAGGGAGGCGCCATCGCGTCCACGGCGGAGTTCGCGGAGCCTCTCAAGAAGGCCGTCTTCCCTGGCACTGCGAGCAACCACCACCTTCACAATGTGGCGGCCAAGGCCATGGTATTCGCAGAGTTCCTCCAGTTCGGACGCAGATATGCGAAGGACGTCGTAGCCAACGCCCAGACGCTCGCGGGGAGACTGGCCGAGCTGGGCGAGCAGGTCCTTGGAGAGAAGAACGGCTACACCATGTCCCACCAGGTCGCGCTCGACGTGACCAAGTACGCTGATGGGGGGGTCATCGAGAAGCTGCTGGAGGACCAGAATATCATCTGCAACAGGGAGCCGATTCCTGGGGACCTGCAGGCAGGGAGACACTATACGAACCCAGGAGGAATCAGGCTGGGCGTGTCAGAACTGACTCGATTGGGGATGGGCAAGTCAGAGATGAGGGAAGTGGCCGAACTGGTCCATCTGGCGCTAGGCGGGACGAAGAGGCGCGAAGTGGCTGTCAGGATCAGAAATCTTAGGAAGGGATACCAGAAGGTCAAGTACTCGTTCCGGGACACGCCAGCCTACTCATTCAGCTAATGTGGGCCTCAGGAAGTCGGTCAGCTCCAGCTGGTCCGCCTTCCTCGGTCCCTGGAAGAGCTGATCCAGCTCTCTCTGGAGCATGTCGAGCCGGTTTCTCAGGTACGCGTCGACGTCGTACTCTCGCGCCAGGCGTTGCGCAATCCGCAGGTACTTCTCCACCGAAGCCCTGGTCAGGGTGCCCCTGATCTCTCCGCCGCAGCTGGGGCACTTCGACGAGAGCGGGGGGCGCCTCAGTGTCAGGCCGCAGCCCTTGCACTTGAAGGCCTGTGTAGCGTATTTCTTCGCATTCCCCATGATGTCCCTGATGAGGTGGGTCTTGATTATGGACTCGACCACGTCGCGGGTTGACACCGCCTCCACCAGGGTCGCGACCTCGATTTGCTTGGCGATTTTCTCATTGAGGGTCTTCAGCGTCGAATACGAAGCCCTGGGGCGCTTTATTGTGATGGCGCTTGTCGGGTGCGTGAACCCGTAGCCGTAGAACTGTGTTTCGCTATCCAGACGCGAACCTATGCTTTCGATCAGTCCCGCCACGGAGGCCGCAGGGGGGGTGCTCAGGGTCTTCTCGTAGAACTCGAGGGGGTAGGTCCAAGCGACATCGAAATTGTGGGCCTGTTCATCCACCTCTGCCGGCAGGATCACCGGCTGTATCAGGAGCGGGGTGTCCATGTAGCCGCCTATCTGTGCAGGGACGTACTGCAACGAGAAGTTGAGAAGAGCATCGACGAGCAGGATGAGGGAATCGCCATCGCCGTCGCAGTCCCGCCTCTTCGCGGAGTGCCAGTAGGGGTTTGCGAGGCAGACCTCTGTGGCTGAGAACCCCACTATCCTCCCGGCCACTCCGACTGAAGTGTGAGGCGCGAGTCCTATCAGGAGCTTTCCCAGCAGGTCGTCCGGTCTTGCCACGTTGTAGAACGGCTCCAAGCCGTATAGGTTCTGCAGCTCGTCGTCGATGCATTGGGCCATTTTCAGCAGGTCGTTGCTGATGTCCAGGGGGACGATGACGTCCTGGGGCTTGAGCTCCAGCACCTGGTCTTCTGACTGGAGCGGGGCCCCCTTGTGGTCGTGCGTGTAGCCGAGGCGCACCAGGGTCTGGATGTCCCCCTTCACGTCCCGCGGCCTGAAGTGGGTCAGAGGCTCATTGGTGGCGTCTATCCTCAGAGTGCCATCCTTGTAGACGAAGGCGTCGTGTCTGCTCCGGATGATGCCTTTCTCAAGCGCTTCTGGGACCTTGGAGACGCTCGTCAAGCCCCTTACGCCTTTCACTGGCCTCGACGAAGAGTGCGGGATCTTCGCCCTTATCGCCTCCAGTCGCGATTTGAAGTCGAAGTCCATCTTGGAGTACGGGAGAGTCTTCGCCCTGCAGTTCGGACAGACGGCTTCCTGCGTTGTGGCGCCGCACCGCGGACAGGCCATGTATGGCGAGGTCTCCTCACCGCAGACCTCGCACTTCAGACTCAGCCGTCTTTGGTTGCAACTGTAGCAGTGCAGGTTGATGGCCTCTATCTCTGCCCTCCCAGCCCTGGCCGCCGCGAAGACATCTCTCATTGCCCCCCCTTCGTAACCCACTGGGAAGAGCACGTGTACCGGGGGCTTCAACCTCCTCACCATGGCCTTTTCGGGTCTCCCCACCCTTATTCCGATGGTAGTGGTGCTCTGCCTCCCCAGCTGGATCCCCGACAGGCGCTTGATGTAGTCCGGTTCTTCCGGAGGCACTGCTGATTCGGGCTCGTCGAGCCTGAGCAGGGTTCGGAGGACGACGGCGGTTTCGCCGCCGACTATGGCCACCCCTCCATCTTTCCTGTGCTCTACCAGGCATGTGTTCAGTATCCAGCGGACGTGTGGGACAGTTATGTCGATGACTACTTCATTCCCCTCGATCCTGGCGCTCTTCCGCAGCTCGGCCAGGTCGGAAGGCTCGACCCTGTCGAAACGTGGGGTATGGGAAGGGTGCAATGGGATGCCGAGTGAACGTGAGATCGCTATTGCTTCGGCGGCGTTCGGGGTGATGGTCGGGGAGGCTAGCGCCTTGGCCCTGCCGTTGCTTATCCCTGCAGCGGCGAGAACTTCGGCAGAACCCGGCAGCTCTGCCATCAGCCGGGCGAGGTCCTGAGACCACCACTCGGAGACGTATGGCGACGGCTGCAGTGCCTTGTTGCTCTCCAAGAAGTCGCCGTAGCTGATTAGGACGTCTCCGAGGTCCCAGAAGCGCGTGAGAAAGGCATCATCCGTCGCAGTCCCGCCTCTTCGCGGAGTGCCAGTAGGGGTGTGCGAGG
>JAFLZE010000078.1 GCA_029785685.1 Nitrososphaerota archaeon
CCACTTTGCGTGACCATGATCCCTGAAGGCGCTCGTTTTCGGGGCGTTGAAAACGGCGTGGCGCGTCTTTTCTTCTCCGGGCTCTGAGGTGGGACGCGCTGAAGCCAGCCAAGAGAATCGGCCAAGAGGTGGGCCTGACCGCAAGGGCGGTCAACTACAGGTTGGGCAGGATGGCCGATGCGCGGGCCTACTTCGCAGTCCCAGTGTGGGGACTGGAAAGGGTCTCGGGGATAATCATCTACGCGTTCTCCTTCTTCCTGCAGGAGAAGGACAGAGAGGAGACGGTCAGCAGGATCGCGCAGAAGTTCGCGCAGAAGAGCGTCTGTTGGTTCGCAGCCTCCGAAGGAGTCGTCTTCTTCATGCTGTTCGCCGACAGCGTGGGGGAGCCAGAGCGGATGTATGAAGCTGCGAAATCCATGGAGGGGGTCTCGAAAGTGTTAATGGACGTGTTCGTCGACACCCACGACCTGCCGGGCATGGTCGACAAGATGCTCTACAGGCAGGCTCGGCGGCCGAGGTCGACGGCGGAGCGGCATGACGCTGAAAGTGCTCCCTTGGTCAGCGCCGACATCGAGAAGCCAGGGGAGAGGCTTCGTCTAGACAACCTCGCATGACACGCTTCTCCTTGACGAGAGCAAGCATGAGAAGATGGTCGGCAGGGTGTCGATCCACGTATGATGCGGCATGAAGAGGCCACGATGCGTTAGCTCTCTCCATGTCCTTTTTGAGCAAGATACGTCTCCGGTTGCACGAGGTCCCGAAGCGCAGGCACCTCAACCAACAGGCTCCGTACAAATATCCGGATGCATCCCTTCCGGCCCAGACTTGAGGTATTCCGGAGTGAACTTCGCTTGCTCGAATCATGTCAGTTTCGAGCTCTTCTGGGCCCCTTCTAAACTGGGGATTCGCACCCTTGGCCGCAGGCAGATTTCCTGGTCCTCTGAGCCACACCTGGGATAGAGGTCTCTGAACTACCACCTGCCACTTTGCGTGACCATGATCCCTGAAGGCGCTCGTTTTCGGGGCGTTGAAAACGGCGTGGCGCGTCTTTTCTTCTCTGTGCGACTACGACATGACTTTCTCGTCGACAAGGCTGAAGTCGAGCGCGTCGAGTTCGATGTTCCTCTTGTCTCTCGGGTATTCTGGGCTCGAGATTTCCTTCACGTATTCGTGCTGGATGATAAGCTTCATGATCTCATTCGTGCCGGTCCAGATCATGCCGAGGCGCGAGTCCCGCAGGAGCCTCTCCACGGGATACACGGTCGTGTAGCCAATCCCACCGAGGACCTGCATCGCGCTGTTGACCGCGTTCCACATGACTTCTGTGGAGTTCAGCTTGGCCATGGACACCAGCTTCCGGACGTAGCTCGGAGACGCCTTCCCCTCGTCTAGGGCGTCGGCGGCCCGGCTCGCAGTATACACCAGGGCCGAGGCGTGCGCGATGCCTGTGAGGCTTTCTGCGATCCGGAAGCTCACCCCTCCGTGCTCCATCAGCTTCGCACCAAAAGCCTCCCTGCGCATCGCGTACTGGGCCGCGACCTCTATGGCTGCGTTCGCCACTCCAAGGGATCCGGATGCCGTCGTGAGGCGCTCGGGCACCATCATCCGGTTGAATACGTCGTATCCTCGGTTGACTTCCCCGATCAGGTGATTCTCAGGGACCACGGCGTTCTTGAACACGATTCTCGCAGTGCCGCCTCCTTTGTTCCCCATCAACCCGTACATCGTCTCCACGCGGAGGCCCGGGGTGTCCCTGTCCACGATGAAGGCGCTCACCCCTTTCGTCCGCGGAGTGGCGGAGGGGTCGGTCACAGCATAGGTGACGAAGAAGTCAGCCCCCTGGCCCCCGACGATGAACCTCTTCTGGCCGTTAAGCACGAACGTGCCCCCCTCCCTCCTCGCGGCGGTCTTCATCATACCGAAAAGGTCCGAGCCGCCCGACGGTTCCGTGATGGCCTCGGCCCGTAGCGCTTCCCGCTTGTGATCCCGCGGAGGTACGTCTCCTTCTGCTCCGGCGTACCGAAGCGGTTGATGGCCTCGCCCACGATGGTCCCAAGGGAGTACATGCAGCTCAGCGTGAAGCCGAGCCTGCCCATCTCCTCCACCGCCGCCATGTCGGCGACCCACGACGCGTCTCGGCCTCCGTACTTCTTGGGGTACCGCAGCCCCACAATGCCTGCCCCTGCGACGAGGTCAAGAAACTCCCTCGGGAACTTGACCTTCTCCGACTCGATGTCCCGGATGAGTTCGGGCGGCATGTCTTTCACGATATTCCGCGCTTCGTACTTGATCTTCCTCTCTTCCTCCGTTAGCAGGAGGTCTTCCATGCCCTATCGTCCTGTGACCTTTTCCCGCAGGACCTTCTTGTCAATAAATCGCTAAACAGGTCACTTATAGTACGCTCGTGTTCTAGTCACAAAGGAGCTTCGCATCAAAGGAACTGTTTCCTCCTTCCTCATTCAGGTTCCCCTCCTGTTGCCGAAGAGCAGAATATGCAGACGTGGAGTGAATCGAAAGCCGCGCTGCTTGCAGACCTCCACGAGCCATTTGCCGCGCTCGGAAAGGGCTTCGGCATCCGCCCCCTCGGGCATAAGGAGGACCCTTTCGCGTGGAAGATTGTAAGAGGAGATCAATTCCTCGACCTCGACAATATCGTTGGGTTCGCATATGACGAACTTGAACCAGGCCTTGCCCGATCTCACGAAAGCTTTCAGTGCAGTCCGACGAATCCTGACAGTCTTCTGCACGAGGCTATTGCTTATCTTGGGTGAGACGTTGAAGCAGTCCACAAGTCCAACCGTTTCGACTGATGGAACAACCGTGCCGTTGGTTTCGACCTCGATGACGAAGCCCAATCGCTTCAGGTCAGAGAGCAGCGACGAAAGAAGCCCTTGATGGAGAATTGGCTCGCCACCAGTGACGACAAGGTGACGGCATCCATAATCTGTTAGCTTCTCTAATGCTTCCCTCACACTCATCTGTTGATAGTGAATCCCTGCTTGCGCCTTGCTCTGGTCCAGCCACGTATACTTGGTGTCACACCAAGCGCAGGTGAGATTGCAGTAGTACGTGCGGAGGAAGACGCTCGGCGTTCCCGCGTATACTCCCTCACCCTGTACGCTGAGGAATATCTCCGATACTGGCAGAAGTCTCTCTTCTTCTCTTCGCGCTTTCCATTACCTCCTAACTCCGGGGTTTATGAGGCGGAACGGACGGAGGCCCGCTCACCCGCCTGTGGGTTAGGCTTCTTGGGTCGCTTATGAAGCTTTACGATTTCGATTCGTCAGATGGTGAGTTGTACGCCACTCGAGCCCCGCACCGTGCATCTTGGAGTTTGGAAGGGAGGTCAAGCTCAAGAGACTCCCTCGACCTTCCCGGAGGAGCCAGATGCCGGCTGGATACTGTTTTACGCCTGGGCAGCATCGGCCTTGGCGAGTCTTATCAAGTGCTCGTGGAAGACGGTGCTTCCACTCAGCTCTGGATGAAAAGCGGTTCCAATCATGTTACCTTGCTGAACCGCCACTACCGCATCGCCCAGCCTTGCCAGCTCCTTCACTCCTTGACCGATAGTCTTCACAGAAGGGGCCCTGATGAACACGCCGTGGAACTTGCTAGCTCCTGGCACGTCTAGCCCGAGGTCAGCCTCAAAGGACTCCCCCTGTCTTCCGAACGAGTTCCTCTCGACAGTGATGTCCATCGTTCCTATCAGCGTCTGGCTTGTCTCGCCCACGACCCTGTCGTATGCCCTCTTCGCGAGCGTTATCATCCCAGCACAAGTACCGAGGGTCGGGAGACCGTTAGTGATTCTTTCGCGGAAGGTAGGCAGAATCCCCTTGATTGATGATAGACTGCCCATCACCGTGCTCTCACCGCCGGGGATTATCAGCGCGCTGATTCTCTTCGCATCGTCGATGCTCTTTACGAGGAGAGGCTCTCCTTCGACACCCAACCTCAACAGGGCGAGGCTGGTGGCCGAGAGGTGCTCCTCGATGTCGCCCTGGAGCCCCAGTATGCCGACCGTCAGCCCGCTCAAACGTTCACACCCCTCTCCTGCATCCTCAGCGGGAGCTCTTTCGTCCCCGTCCCCATCATCGACTTCCTTTCGTCGACCATCTTCTGAGCCTCCGCCACTACTTTGGGGTCGTCGTAGTAGGTGACCGCCACCACCACAGACCTCGCCCTTTCTCTAGGATCCTCTGCCTTGAATATCCCGGAGCCCACGAACACTCCGTCGCACCCCAGGGTCATCATGAGGGCTGCGTCAGCCGGCGTGGCGATGCCTCCGGCGGCGAAGTTGACGACCGGCAGTCTCCCGAGTCGGGCTGTCTCTTCGGCGAGTTCTAGCGGCACCTTGAGCTCCCTCGAGATTCTGAGGAGTTCCTGCTTGTCTCCAGATTCGTAGACCCCCCTCAGCCTCCTGACCTCGTTGTTCAGGACCCTTACGTGCTTCACGGCCTCTGCCACGTTGCCCGTCCCAGGCTCTCCCTTCGTCCTGATCATGGATGCCCCTTCGGTGATCCTGCGGAGCGCCTCTCCGAGGTCCTTGCACCCGTTCACGAAGGGCGTGGTGAAGTCCCACTTCCAGATGAACCTCTCCTCGTCTGCAGGAGTGAGCACTTCAGATTCGTCGACCATGTCGACCCCGGCCTCCTGGAGGACTCTCGCTTCGTAGGTGTGCCCTATCCTGCACTTGGCCATCACGGGTATCGTGACATGATTCAGTATCTCCTCAATCACCTTCAGGCTCGCAGTTCTTGCGACTCCCCCCTGCTGCCTAATGTCGTAGGGGAGCTTGTCGAGCACCATGACTGCAACTGCTCCTGCCTCCTCCGCCATCTGTGCTTGTTCTACGTTGGTGATGTCCATGACAACTCCGTGCTTCAGCATGTGCGCGAAGCCACGTTTTACCAGGGTGGTGCCCGTCACTCGCGGCCTTGCCAGCTGTTTAACAGAAGTCGCTACTTCAGGCTCCCCAGCCAGTGAAATCATGGAGCTGCCAATCGGCCGATGATATATAAGCTGCCGCCTATATATTGGGTCGGAGCCGCAAGTCCTCGGTTGACAGGCGCGTGACGGCCAGGATTCGCATAACCACTTTGAAATCGGAGAGAAATCCCTTTC
>JAFLZE010000079.1 GCA_029785685.1 Nitrososphaerota archaeon
CACGAGTTCGTCGACCGAGAGTGTATCATACTTCTTCCTTACTTGCTCGCTCATGCTCTCGACCCTCCCTCTTCCCGATGTACGACTGCATCAAGTGCAGGAGGGTGGCGGTAGTGATGTACAGATGCGTGAGATGATGGCCAAGGCGGAGTAGTAAGAAATGTGGGGGGGCTCGGCGGCCCCCCTGCGCTGTCCTATCCGAGGTATGGCGGTCTCGCGAGTCTGTAACTCTCGAGGTCGCCGAACCCCAAGAGATTAATTGACTTGTCAGTCTTGAAGAGCTTCCCCATCTTAATGATGGGCAAACCTTTCTGGTCCTTGTTGGGAGCTACCGTGAATGTTTGGTAGACAACCCGGCTGGCTGAGTTGCTGTGAAAGACGAGGAAAAGGGATTGTCCCTCCGGGTGACCCTCCTTGTTGCCAGAGACATGAATCTCTGACAAGCTGATCGCCACAAAGGCATCACACTGCTCCCTGTCGATGAGAAGCCTGATGTTTGGCACTCCCTTGTCCTTGACGTCCGGGACGAGGACGTGATAATGCGCCACGTAGTCCGACGCGCTTTTGAATAAGGTCACGACAGTCGGACGGTGGTTCCGTACGGTTCTCAGGACCGAACGAGCGTTGCCAAACAGCTTCTCGACAAGCTCATCCGGATCTTTCGGCACGTGCATCACATACGGCGCAGTATAGACACGCACTTTCATTCACTCCTTTTTTTGACGCCCGGAGCAGGTCTCTCCTGCCCCTCGCGTCTACTAGTTCCACCGGACGGTGCGATTGTGTGAGAGGAGATTGCGACTCCGCGCAAACAAGCACAAGTCTCGTGAACGCGAAGACGAGCGACGCCACACCAATGTCGGTCCGCACCGTCCAAGTTCATTCCGCGGGCAGGTATGGTGAGGACCCCATTACCCGCGGCGAAACATGAACACCAGGGGTTTTTACAGGTTTAGGGTTGGCCGAGCCCATACGACCGAGTCATGGCGCGGGTTCTCCTGTAAGCTCACCTCGCTAATCTCTAGCCACACCTGCCTGCTGGGTTCGTCAATCTTCGTGGTGAACCGCAACTGCGCCTCTGGCGGTCGTCTGTTTAGGACCACCGTTTTATCTTCAATCAACCCTTCCGTCTTGCCTGTAACCCTCCTATTGATTGAACTAACCTTTCCCCTGGACTCCATGAACACCATCGAACCGTCTCGGCCCACGCCAGCATGAAAGTGGGAACCTGCTTTGTCCTTCCTTCCGCCTACGATATCAAAATATTCTTCACCTCTCCTCCTGTCCTTGACTACCCTGACCTTTGCCCAGTAATTCACTGTCTCTCGTTTGACTTTGCCTGGAATGAGTCTGAAAGACGCATCGACTTTGACCTTACCTTCGCTCAATACCTCGCCTAACAATGTCGGACTCGCTTTTAAAGAACCATACACATATGGTGTATGAGAAAAGACAACACCGATAGGACCACGGTCGAGGTCTCGAAGACACTGGCCGCGGAGGTTAGAAGGGCCGCGCCGTTCACAAACGTCTCGGCATTCACCAGAGCGGCAATCAAGGAGAAGCTCGAGCGGGAAGAGGGAGGGTCGAGAGCATGAGCGAGCAGGCAAAGAAGTATGATACACTCTCGGTCGACGAACTGGTAGAGGTAACAGCTAAGCATGCACAAGCAGGTCATGCCACCCCGGTTTCTCTTTTCTGGACAGGGGACAAGGACGAGGCGGACAGGCTGATCAGCGAGTCAGAGGCGGCCTGGAATGAAGAGGAGAACGAGCTCGCGAAGGCTGCCATGAAGTTCTCACACGAGGAACGAATAGCCGCGAGGCAAAGGTTCGAGAAGAAACGGGCAGAGGAGGAAAGGTTGGAGCAGAAGCGTAAGGCGAGAGAGCTCATACACGAGAAGATCGCTATGCCGATGGGCCCGGGAGAGGAGGCTCAGGAAAACGAGAAAAGGCTCGACAAGTACATCGCTTCGCGAGCCGCGCTAGTCGCTAGCCAACACAAAGCAACCACGACTAGCTCGAAGAAGGAGATTGTCCTGAGTATTGACGACATTGCGAACTACGACAAGGAGCTATCACAATACCTTGTCGTCAACACGGAACGTGCGCGTGCCCTCGTCAAGAAATGCCTCCTGAAGGGGTACATGCTTGAAGACTTCGTTATCCGCATCGTTGGTTTGCCTTACCTGTACTTCCTTGACTCGATCAAGTTCAACGCGGTCTGCGAAGACTGTCGTAGCTACTCGAAGAAACCCAGCTCTAAGCTGCACATCGAGGTCTGGAAGGTCGGCGAGAAGCTCGCTTTCATTCGACTTGCCGACGAGGACGACATGGGGCATTCGTTTGCTCCATCCCAGGTTTTCAAACCTGGAATTATGGTGCGCGAAGATCTCATAGAGTATCTCGCTTCGCTCGACGGCCACCTAGTGCCGCGTGTCCTGAAGGTTGTAGGTGAGTACTTCACTGATGCCCCCCGACCCATCAACATCGCCGCAGGGACCGCAAACTATTATCCCGATGCCCAAGCGTGGCTTCAGGACCAAGCTCTAATCGCCCGCATCGAAGACGCAATCGTAGCACCAAAATCAAAGAAACCTCTACTCGGTGAGAACGACAACGCACTCCAGCTGCTTCTCACTCTCCTTGCAAAGGGGTCAGTAGAAGTTAGAGGACAGACGGCAGCTGGTAAGAACACGCTGGCTGAGGCTGTGCTATCAGTATTCCCCAGGACCGACTGGGTGAAGGTCGGGGGCCTCACGGACAAGTCCCTTCGCTACCTCGATGAGAACGTGAAGATACTATACGTGACTGAACGGCGTGGTATGGAGTCAGGCGTACGAGGTGAAGAGACTACTTCCGAGTACGACGCGAAGCTCGGCATCTCAGAAGGAGAAATCACGGTTGCCGTCACGGAGAAGGACACGGAGACCGGGCAGCTCCACACCTCATTCAGGAGGGTCAGCATTGAGAGCTTTATTTGGACGACTACTGAAATTGCAGCCCCGCCCGAGCTGGAGAACAGGATCTCGGCGGTCTATGTCCGTGATGATACCGAACAGAACGCCCTAGTGAGGGACAAGCAGCTAGAACTCGCCACGAGGCTGCCCTGGGAACTGGTGGACCAGGCACCCGCAAGAGCTACAGCCGCGAGCTGCTTGGAACTCGTGAGGAAAGAAGCACCCCAGGCGGTGATAGTCCCCTACTCGTCCGCCTTGAGGCAAATCCTCCTGAAGGAGAACTCTATTGTGAGGCGCAACACCCCGAAGATCCTCAATCTGATCAAGGCATGCACCCGCCTCTACTACAAGCAGAGACAGACGATAGAAGGGCCGAACGGAGAGAAGGTGCTGGTGGCAGACCTTCTGGACTTGGCTCTCGTCCTTTCAATAACACACAGAAGCATGGCATCGACCCTTTCAGCGGTGCCTGAGAAGGCAGGGGTAGTCCTCGGGATCATCCGGGCAATACAGCCCGAAGCCGAGATCACGATTGAGAACGTGAGATTGAACGTAGGTGACAAAGCACCCCGGATCGGAAACATGAAGAACATACGGGCAGCTTTCGGGGTACTGAAAGAGCTCGGTCTCATCATCGAGACTGGTGAGAGAAAGGGACGCGGCGGCGCAAAGATATACGCCCTCAACCCTGACACAACGTCCACCCTCGTAATCGACGTACAGAAGATACTGTCAGATGCCAGCCTGGCCCAGGACGCCTGGAAGGCCACCCAGACCCCCCAGTTGGACAGCCAACTCCCGAACTTTTCCGAACTTTCCCAAGAGACCTCGACGACATTTTTGGAGGTTGGAAAAGTTCCCCAAGACAATGAGACGAAGAAGATTTTGGAACTTTCTAACTTTGCCGAACTTTCCCTTCCTAAACCAGGAAATGAAAAAATCAGTGACAACATCTCTCCGGGAACCCCCGAAAACAAAGAAAAGTTCGAAAAGTTAGAAAAGTTCGAGAAATGCCCGGTCCCTGGCTGTCCTTCGGGGTCGGTCCCTAAGGAATTACTGGAGGATCATCTGGTTGCGGCTCATCCGGCCGCCGTTGGTATAACCGTAGAGGTAGGCTGTCCCATCCTTGGATGCTCGATTAGGGTTCCCCACTCACAGCTTCGAGTCCACCTTGCATTTCATCAAGGCTGTAAGGAGGTCCTGCCGGCATGACCCGCCAGGTCTGGGCCCCCAAGGCTCTGATTCAGCGCCTGGATGGGGAATGGGTCGTCATTTGCCCTCTGAAGGGGGCGGGCTGCCCCCACCCCTATCCTTTCGCCGAGTTCTGGGACCAGCATGTGGCTGGGTGCCACAGGGACGTAGTGTTTCATTGGGCTGCTGGGGGGAAGCCGGTGTACCGGTACGCAGTAGCGGGCCGTCGGGACTCTCATAGTTATCATGACTCGTTATAAGCAACGTCACATTTGTATGCTGTCCAAAGTAGGACGCTCGCAAACAAACCACCCGTTTCTGGGGTAGCTTATTTTCTGCCCTATTCACCGTTTCCGGTCGTTTTTTGCCGTCAGTCATGACGGTGACCATATTTTCGGTTGCCAGTTCGACAGCCAACGACTTTTACGGGATTGTTAGGCGTCCCACTTGGACAAAAATTGGAGAGGCAAATTAACATGCGTGTCTATACTGCGCCGTATGTGATGCACGTGCCGAAAGATCCTGACGTGCTCGTTGATCGTTTGTTCGACAACGCACGTTCCGTGTTGACGAAGGTTGCGAACCACAGGCCGACTTTGATCACCCTTTTTGAGAGCGGGTCGGATTACGTGGCGCACTATCACGTCCTAGTCCCGGACGTGGGGGATGCTGAGATACCGTCGGTCAAGCCGATCATCGACCGGGAGCAGTGCGATGCTTTTGCGATGATCAGCTTGTCGGAGGTCCAGGTCTCTGGCAACAAGGAGGGCCACCCAGAAGGGGCCGCTCTCTTTCTGGTGTTCCACTCGAACACGCAGGACCGGATGGTCTACCAGACTTACTCGATAGTCGGGAGGAAGGGTAAGAAGCGGATGCCCGTCATTAAAATGGGGG
>JAFLZE010000007.1:0-25076 GCA_029785685.1 Nitrososphaerota archaeon
TGTTCCTACTGACCCGGACAGGTCAATCCACAGCCTATTCTTATAGGAATATCCGTGTCAGCGTATATTATATAGTGTGAATAGTAGACTTTCCCCATGCCAAAGACGGGACCGAACACCACCGCCATTCACGCCGGTCAGGAATCCCCCGACCCCGCAACCGGGGCAAGGGCCGTTCCAATCTATCAGACCTCGTCCTTCGTGTTCAAAGACACGGAGCATGCGGCGAACCTGTTCGCCCTCAAGGAATTCGGGAACATCTACACCAGGATAATGAATCCGACGACCGACGCTTTCGAGAGGAGGGTAGCCGCCATTGAGGGGGGGACCGGCGCCGTTGCGACTGCCTCGGGACAGGCCGCGGAGACGCTGGCGCTCTTGGCCATCACGCGGGCGGGGGACGAGATCGTCTCGGCGAACAACCTCTATGGCGGAACCTACGAGCTGCTCCACTACACGTTTCCGAAGTTGGGAAGACACGTGAAGTTCGTAGATTCGACAAGGCTTGACGCATTCAGAAACGCCATCACACCAAGGACGAGGGCCATATACGCAGAGACGATCGGTAACCCCAAGCTGGACGTCCCCGACTTCGAGGCGCTCGCTTCCATAGCGCACGAGGCGGGTATCCCACTCGTTGTCGATAACACAGTTGGCATCGGTTTGGTCAGGCCCATCGACTACGGCGCCGACATACTGACGACATCAGCAACAAAATGGATAGGCGGCCACGGCACGTCGATAGGGGGGATAATCGTCGATGGTGGCAAGTTCGACTGGGGTAACGGCAAGTTCCCAGAGTTCACGGAGCCTGACCCAAGCTACCACGGGCTGCGGTTCTGGGAAGCCTTCGGGGGCGTCCCGGGGCTGGGCAACGTGGCCTTCGCCATTAAGGTCAGGGTCCAATTGCTCAGGGACATCGGGGCTTGCTTGAGCCCGTTCAACGCATTTCTGTTCCTTCAGGGGCTTGAGACCCTGCCTCTAAGGCAAGAGAGGCATTCCCAGAACGCACAGAAGGTCGCGAAGTTCTTGAAGGCTCACCCCGCAGTCGCATGGGTCAACTATCCTGGCCTGGAGGAACACCCGAGCCACGGGCTGGCGGTCAAGTATCTGAGGGGCAATTGTGGGGGTCTCGTAGGCTTCGGGATAAAGGGCGGGTTGGAGGCAGGGAAGAAGTTCATCAACTCGGTGAAGCTCTTCTCCCATCTGGCTAACATCGGGGATAGCAAGAGCCTTGTAATCCACCCCGCATCGACGACCCATCAGCAGTTGACCAAAGAGGAACAGGCCGAGACAGGGGTCACCGAAGATTACATCCGCCTTTCCATCGGGCTGGAGGACTTCGAGGACGTCAAAGACGACCTGGACCAGGCTCTGAGGGCCGCGTCAGGGTGAAGGGCACGCTAGCGTTGACACGGCGCCGTCGCTCCGGCACCCATCGCCCCTTCCAAGCTTGAGGATGAGCCGTGATGGAAGGGACTGGCAGCGTAGGGGTCGTGGAGACAAATTACTTCACGTTCGCTCGGCCCCCTCACGAAATGGTGCTAGAAAGCGGCGAGCGTCTTGGTCCGATAACCCTGGCATACGAAACCTACGGCCGGCTGGACCAAAACAGGTCAAATGCGATTCTAGTCCTCCACGCCCTTTCAGGCGATGCGCACGCAGCTGGGGTGCACCGAGGGGACAAGGGTGCAGGCTGGTGGGATGCGATGATAGGGCCCGGGAGAGCCCTCGACACAGACAGATATTTCGTGATATGCTCTAACGTGCTCGGCGGCTGCAGAGGTTCCACCGGGCCCTCCTCAAAGAACCCAGACACTGGAGAGCCCTACGGGTTGGATTTCCCAATCATATCGATAAAGGACATGGTGGAAGCGCAGCGGCATCTGATCGACCATCTTGGCATCGAGACGCTCCTTTCGGTGATAGGAGGCTCGAGCGGCGGGATGCAGGCCCTGCAATGGATGGCTTCCTACCCTGAGAGGATACGGTCTGCCATTCCCATAGCAACGACGCTCAGGCACTCTCCGCAACAGATAGCGCTCAGCGAGGTAGGTCGCCAGGCGATCATGTCCGATCCCGACTGGAAGAGCGGGAGCTACCATCTTCACGCCCCGCCCGCGAGGGGCCTCGCCATAGCAAGGATGGTCGGCCACATAACATACATGAGCGACACGTCGATGAAGGGGAAGTTCGGCAGGCGTCTCAGGGGCGCCAGGAAGCCGGCGAAGTTCAGTCCCGAATTCGAGGTCGAGGGCTATCTCGAATACAGAGGGAGCAACTTCGTCAAGAGGTTCGACGCCAACTCATACCTCTACATAACAAAGGCGATGGACCACTTCGACGCGGCAGGTCCAGGGGATGGCGCGAAGGTCTTCCTCGGCATAAAGGCGAAGGTCTTGGTCCTGGCTTTCAAGTCCGACTGGCTATACCCCCCCTACCAGTCGCAGGAGATTGTAGAGGCGTGCATGTCGGCAGGGGTCGACGTGACCTACTGCGAGATCCAGTCCGACTACGGGCACGACGCGTTTCTCCTGGAGATCGAGGAAGAATCTGACCTTGTCAGGAACTTCCTCGACAAGGTATTCAACGCGAACGAGGCGGTAACAGAGCGACCGAGGCGCAGGCGCGCCCACCGTCTGCGAGGAGGCGAAGGCACTCCCGCTTGAGAAAGAGACGAGTGGCGGTACTCGCCGCCACAGGCACGGTCGGCCTGACATATGTGAAGGCGCTGGAGGACCATCCCTATTTCGAGGAAGTCACTGGGCGTGCGAGCGCCGGGACCGTTCCAGGAATGAGCATCGTCGTAGGAAGAGTCGGGCGGGGCCTGGATGACAGGTCGCTTCGGCTTACCCTCCTTTCCCACAACGCTGTCAGGGAAGCCGCGGGCTCCGCAATCTTGACCGCAGAACTGATGCAGAGTAGGGGCCTTCTTGGCTAGGGCACTCCGCCTGATCTTGGTGGGCTTCGGGACCGTGGGCCAGACCCTCGCAAGGCAGCTCCTCGCAAGGCGCGACGAAATCAGTAGGAGAGTGGGGCGAGTACTTGTGGTCGGGGTGGCCGATAGCCGAAGCTCGGCCTCCAACCGAGAAGGCGTGGACCTAGCGAAGGTGATTAGGTCCAAGAAGAGAACGGGAAGGGTGGGGGAGCTTGGGACGCCGGAGGCCCTCGAACTGATACGAGAGGTCGACGCCGACGTACTCGTCGAGCTCGCTTCGGCAGGGGGGACGGACGGCGAGCCGGGCCTCTCCAGGATTGGTCGTGCGCTGAATTCCGGAATGCACGTCGTTTCGTCTAACAAGATGCCTCTGGCAGTTGCCTACGCGTTCCTGATGGGAAGGGCCAGAGGCAGGGATCTCGCCTTGAAGTACGGGGCCTGTGTAGGCGGTGGAATCCCATTCTTCGAGTTCGCAGACGCCTGTACCGCGGCGGACTCGATAAGAAGAATCGACGGAGTGCTGAACGCCACCTCGACGTACGTCCTGACCAGGATGGAGCAAAAGGGGATCAGTATGGACGAAGCTCTGGCCGAGGCGCAGGGCTTGGGCTACGCGGAAACAGACCCATCAATGGACATCGGCGGGGTGGATGCGGCTTGCAAGATAGTGATACTTGGCAACCACATCCTTGGGAAGAGTTTTTCGTTGAAGGATGTCAAAGGGATGGATGGAATCGCCGAGGTCACGGCGGCCCGCGTCGGCGCCACCAAGACAAGAAAGAAGAAGATACGAATGGTGGCCACTGTGGATACGACCCCCAGGGTCTCCCTGGCCGAGCTTCCCCAGACGGACCCACTCGCGGTCGATGGCCCTGTCCAGGCGGCAAAGTTCCAATGTGTCTCTTCGGGGGCCAAATTCATCGGAGGAGAAGGCGCCGGAGGCCTGTCCACCTCCCTAGCAGTCCTTCGGGATGTTCTCGCCATTGGAGATCTTGAGAGACGATGAGAGTGACGAAGTTTGGCGAGAGTCTGCTAGCCCGGGACGGGCGAACCGTGGGCGCTGCCGAGACTGTGAAGTGGTTCTAAGCGTCGCAGAGGAAGATCTCTCCTATGGCCAAGCGGAACCTTTGACATCGTGCAGAGAGCTGATATCGCCAGCAGGATTCGACCCGCGCGGGCGCAGGGTGGGCGTCCCCGACTTCTACCTCCCTGACTTCGGCGTCTACGCGGAGTACTGGGGGCTTGTCGGGGCTGACAGGGGGTATGAGAAGCGGATGGCGCTAAAGACGGAGAGGTATCTCAGGAACGGGGTCAGGGTGGTGTCCCTCTACCCGGGCGACCTGCGCGACCTCGGCTATGCGCTCGGGTCCAGATTCGGACGGGTGTAAGAGATACTCCCGGCAAAGGCGCAATGAACCCATGCTCGGCTCATAGGCTAATGTTGGGTCAGACCTTGGCCAGCATGGCAAGGAGGTCCTTGTTCTTGCTGATGACGCCTTTGGCTATTCGAGTGAACTCCTTGTCCGGTATAGCTTTCGCCGTCTTCAGTTTTTGGGCCATCGGCTACCTTCCCATTCCGCGCTCCGTTAAATGCCTTGCTACCCACCTTTCGACTTCAATCTCCGGAATCTTGCCGGATGCAACGCCGATGAGTAGTTCAAAGGTCTCATCTGCCTGCGGAGCCAGTTCGTAGTCATTGGCCTCCAGGAACGATTCTGCAAGGCCGAAGGCGGTTCGCTTGTTCCCGTTCAGAAATGGATGGACAACGATTACGTTGTACAACAGGAAGGCCGCTTTCTTCACGACGGCCTGTCTCCTGGGCAGCCTGTCCCCGATGTCCTTGACGGCATCCAACAGGTAGTCTAGGTTGGATCTGCTGACGAACCCTCGCTCTCCACCCGAGGCCCTGATGGTCAGGTCATAGAGCTCCGAGACCTGGTCTGCCGATGGGTACTTGATTTCCTCGCTCAATCTTCGCAGCGCCTTCTATGACGTATCAGAGATTTAAGACCCCATCAACCCATCCCGCGACGAAACTACTGGGATATGGTATACCCGGCGGAATCGCAAAGAACCTTCTATCCGGGGGCTAGAAGCGCCTCCAGGAAGTACTCCGGGAATAGCTCCCTGTGTCTTCCCACGAACCACGGGAAGTTCGAGTCGAGCACATAGGTGACCGCGTGGTCGGTGTCGCTCCTTATGCTGCGCCCTGTGCGCCATCTTTGCCAGGAGCACTTCTTTCCGCGTTTCATTCGTTCCCGGTGCATAGAGGTTGGATGGCAGCTTCTAGACCTTAAGAGGGCACCGGCAGAGCGCGCACACTTTCATCTTTCCCATCACGACTGCGCTTCTTCGACCACTTTCAACGGCTATACGGCTGCCTTCATCACCTCCATCCGAGAGGCAGTCGCGCTTGCTCATCGAGCTGCGAATAAGGCCGGGGGACTACTGGCTGAGGTCGATACTCAAGGCCGTCAGACTGGAGGGCCTGGTGCGACACGGAAAGGTCCACAGGGTACCTCACCTGTCGCTGTACGGCAATGCCCGGGTTCCCCCCGGGGGATGGCCAGAACTGAGGTACAGGGTTGCGGAGCTCTGCAGCAAGTACAGGACACTGCCCTACCTCGTCGACGACTACGATTCTCGCATGACCGACGAGGGCAAGGTCGTAGCCTTCAGGGTGGTCCATTCCAACGTGTTGAAGACGTTCAGGCGGGACCTGGTAAGGTCCCTCGGCGGACGTTTCCCCAGCGAAAAGGCCTACGATTCCGAAGACGTCGACCCGTGGTTCCACATCACCGTGGCTCACAAGCTCCCGGACCACGAGTTCGAGCGGGTCTGGGCATATCTCCATGAAAGGGAGTCAAGGGACAGACCTTCGAAGGCAAGGAGGCTGCACGTGAACAAGTACAGGCCCTACCAGCCCCTGAACGGCCTCAGAGTCACCATACTCAACGATGTCGGCAGGATCGACAGGGAGTACGACCTGGGTCGGCAGAAGTTCCTGACCCGGGAGGAGGCGCTGAGCAGGCACGGCTGGTGCGGGACGTACAAGGCTTACAGGATAAGCAGAGGGGTCGAGCTCACGGGACCCCAATTCTCCCGCACCCCGGAGCCGGAGACTTACTTCATCAGCGACTTGCACCTTGACCACGGTAACATCATCAGGTACTGTTCGAGGCCTTTCTGCAGCGTGCAGGGGATGAACAGGGTCCTCGTAAACAACTGGAACTCCACGGTCCGGGACATGGACAGGGTCTACTTCCTGGGGGACCTGACTTTCGGGAGGGAACACAGGCCGGACAGATACTGGTGGAACGGGCTGAAGGGAGACAAGGTCTTCGTCAAGGGAAACCATCAGGACTCCACCGTGCCTGGGGTCCTCAGCTCGAAGTTCAGCGTCCCCGACGGGAGGGAAGGGGAGACGCGCTTCGTGGCCGTCCATGACCCCAGGGAGATGCAAAACGACCTCCGGGGGTGGGTAGAGAAGAACAACGCCTGGATAATCCACGGACACCATCACAATAACGACCTGAGGAACCACCCATTCATCGAGGGCGAGAGAAGAATGATCAACGTCAGCGCCGAAGTGGTGGATTACAAGCCAGTGAGCCTGACCCTGCTGATGTCGCTAGGTTTGAATGGCATACAGAAGATGGACACAATTACAAGCGTCCCTGAAAGGCTGTGACACCTGCCGCGGTAGAAACAGCCGAGCTCAAAGCCAGGTCGAGGTAGGAGAGGAGCATGCGGTGGAAGATAGAGCAGTATCGCAGGAACGGGGTAAAGTTAGTCTCGCTGTATCCGACCGAGCTCAGCAGCCTCTGCACGGACTCTTCAGTTGGCGGCTTGCGGAACTTCAGTGTCATCCGGACTCTGGGCTATTAGAGAGCCCGGGGGATTTAACACCCGATGATTAGAGCCCAGATATAGGGGCCCTGGGTGGGATTTGAACCCACGATCGAGAGGTCCACAGCCTCCAATGCTAACCAAGCTGCACCACCAGGGCCACAGGGTGCGGCAGGGCGGCCGACCGTCTTTATGTCTTAAGTCGTTCCCCTCAGGATTGAGCACAAAGCATATCGGAGCGTAGCGCCGGCGGTGGCCATGGTTCGCTGGTCGTTCACGGAACTCGACTCCGTGGGCTCTACACAACAAGTGGCGAGAGAGCGTGCTGCCAAGGGGGCTCCTGAGGGGACGACCATAGTGGCGAGAGTCCAGACATCAGGGACAGGCCGCCTCGGGAGGACCTGGGTCTCCCCTGCCGGCGGCTTGTACATGTCATTCATCCTGCGCCCCAACGGACTCTCCCGACCTGAGCTCGTCGCCTTGGTCGCCGCGGCCGCTACTGTCAACGGAATCAAAAGCGCGACGGGCCTAAAGTCAAGAGTCAGGTGGCCGAACGACATCACATTGGGGGCAAGGAAGCTTGGCGGGATAATCGCGGAGGCCGCGTCGCACGGGGCTGAGGTGGACTGGATCGTCGTCGGGATCGGGGTAAACTGCAACGCACCTCCATCCAAGATGGCAGGAGTCGAGGCCGAGTCGACGAGCATCACCCGAGAGCTGGGGAGGGACGTCGCGATACCGAACGTCATGCATTCAATCCTGGGCTCGTTCTCATCCATGTACGAACGCTGGAAGTCGGGCGAAGACCTCCAGGGGGAGTGGGCGAGCCAGGTCGGAACCATAGGGAATGAGGTCTTGATCAAGCTGAAAACAGGAGAAAACCCGTTTACATGCGTCGCCGAGGATATCGACGCCGAGGGGAACCTAGTCGTCTCCTTCGAGGGCGAATCGATAGCTGTCAGCGCGAGGGACCTCGAGTGGCTCCGGGAGAGGGCTTAGCGGTTCGTCAATCGGCTACGAAGCTCGGATCCTTGCTTCCTTCCGGCTCCACGCTTTTAACAGCCGGGGCGAAGAGAGCCAGAATTGAGCGGCATAGAAAGAAGCCTCGACGAGATGAACCGGGCCGCAGAACTCGGCGGCGGCCAGCAGAGGGTCGACGACCAGCACAAGAAGGGGAAACTGACTGCGCGTGAGAGGATAGGCCTCCTCCTGGACCAGGGTTCGTTCAACGAGTTGGACAAGTTCGTCACCCATCGGTCCGCCGACCTCGGGATGGACAGGTCGCATCCCCTCGGCGACGGCGTGGTCACTGGCTATGGGAAGATTAACGGAAGGCTCGTCTACGTCTATGTCCACGACTTCACAGTCTTCGGAGGGTCTCTGGGGGAGGCGCTCATGAAGAAGGTGACCAAGATCATGGACCTCGCCCTGAAGAACGGTGCTCCGGTCATCGGCCTGAACGACTCGGGAGGTGCCAGGATCCAGGAGGGCGTCTCCAGCCTTGCGGGGGTAAGCGAGATGTTCTTCAGGAACACCCTGGCCTCGGGCGTCATACCTCAGATCAGCGCTGTGCTGGGTCCGAGCGCAGGCGCGGCGGTCTACTCGCCGGCGATGACCGACTTCATCTTCATGGCGAAGGGAACGGGCCAGATGTTCGTGACCGGGCCTGACGTGGTGAAGGCAGCACTGGGGGAGACGGTGACCTTCGAGGACCTCGGGGGCGCCATGGTACATTCGACCCAGAGCGGCGTGGCCCACTTCATGTGCGACAGCGAGAAGGCATGCCTCGCATCGATCAGGGCGTTGCTCTCGTATCTGCCTCAAAACAACACCGAGTCCCCGCCCGCCGTCGAGTGGAAGGGGGCCACTGAAGCAGACCACGAGTTGGACGCCATCATACCTGCCGAGCCATACAGGGCATATGACATCCGGAAGATCGTCGAGAAACTCGTGGACGGGGGGAACTTCATGGAAGTGCACGCCGGCTGGGCCCAGAACATCGTGGTCGGATTCGGTCGGCTCGCAGGCAACAGCGTCGGGGTCGTAGCGAACCAGCCCCTCGTCATCGGCGGCGCCCTCGACGTGGACAGCTCGGACAAGGCAGCCAGGTTCGTCCGCTTCTGCGACGCGTTCAACATACCTGTCCTCACCATCGTCGACGTCCCGGGTTACCTCCCGGGTACCGACCAGGAGCAGAGGGGCCTGATACGCCACGGCTGCAAACTCCTCTATGCCTACTGCGAGGCGACTGTCCCCAAAGTGACGCTCATCGTGAAGAAGGCTTACGGAGGCGCCTACTGCGCGATGGGGTCGAAGTACAGCAGGGCTGACATCAACTATGCCTGGCCCGGGGCTGAAATCGCTGTCATGGGCCCCGAAGGGGCGACCAACATCATCTACAGGAAGGAGCTGGAGGCGTCGTCCGACCCCGACGCCCTCAGGAAACAGCTTGTGTCTGAGTACAGGAAGAAGTTCGCCAATCCCTACGTAGCTGCAAGCAGGGGGATCATCGACGAAGTGATCGCCCCCTCCTCGACGAGGGCCAAGCTGATCTCGGCCTTCGAGTCCCTGGCTAACAAGAGCGAATTCAGGCCCCCAAAGAAACACGGCAACATCCAGCTGTGAAGCTCGCTTGTTCGACACCGTACTCATAGCAAACCGGGGAGAGATAGCGGTCCGGATAATCAGGACCTGCAAACTCCTCGGGGTGAAGACGGTAGCCATCTACTCGGACGTCGACGCCGAAGCCTTACACGTGAAGCTCGCCGACAAGGCGATTCGGATAGGCTCCGCAGACCCGGGGGACAGCTACCTGAACATCGACAAGCTGGTCCAGGCAGCCTCCGACGCGGGCGTGGACGCCCTCCACCCAGGCTATGGCTTCGTCTCCGAGAACTGGAACCTCGCTGAGAAGTGCCGCCAGGCCGGCATCAAATTCGTCGGCCCCAGGCCGAGAACGCTGGTCATAGCCGGGAACAAGGTCGACTGCAAGAGAATCGCCAAGGGGGCCGGGGTCCCGGTCATCAAGGGGGGCGAGTCTGTCTTCTACACACCGGAGGGGGTCCTAGATGCGGCCAGGGAGCTCGGCTACCCCGTCCTTCTCAAGGCTGCCTTCGGTGGAGGGGGGAGGGGAATCAGAGAGGCTGCAGACGACAGGCAGCTCCTCCAGGCCTTCGGGCTCGCCACCACGGAGATGAAGCGCTCCCTGGGGAAGACAGGGCTGTTCGTCGAGAAGCTCGTGAAACCCGCCCGGCACATCGAGGTGCAGATAGTCTCTGACGGTAGGGGGAAGGTCATCCATCTCGGAGAGAGGGAGTGCAGCATACAGAGGAGACACCAGAAGCTGCTCGAGATCACCCCCGCCCCCGGCCTCGACGAACTGGCCAGGATACGCGTGGCCGAATATGCAGTCAGGCTCGCGAAGGCGCTAGGCTACGAGAACGTGGGGACCGTCGAGTTCCTGATGGACACAGACCAGAACTTCTACTTTATCGAGGTCAACTCCCGCCTACAGGTAGAGCACCCCATCACAGAGATGAGGGCGGGGGTGGACCTTGTAAAGGAGCAGCTGGAGATAGCGGCCGGGGAAGGCATCGACTACGGGCAGTACGACGTCGAGCTCAAAGGCGCTGCGATACAGTGCAGGATAAACGCGGAGGATCCGGAGGCAGGCTTCGCCCCCTCCGGTGGCAGGGTCGAGAGGCTTTTCTTCCCCGGAGGCGCTGGTGTCCGGGTAGACACAGCGCTGTACCAGGGGTATGTCGTCCCTGAGTACTACGACTCTCTTTTGGCTAAGCTCGTGGTCCGGGGGGCCGACCTCGAGGACGCCAAGAAGAGGATGGCGCTCGCCCTCTCCGAGTTCGAGATAGAAGGCCCGAGGACGACGATACCCCTACAGAGGTTCATACTGGCGCACGAAGAGTTCGCAAGGTGGAACTTCAGCGTCGAGTTCCTCCAGGAGAACAGGATACTGGAGTCGTTCTCCGAGCAGGCAGCGGCCGCCAGGGCAGACCTGGCAAGTCAGGGAGCCGTCATCGCCGCTGCGCTGTTGGAGTCTGGGGTGGGCATAGGAGGGACACAAAGCAGCGCGCCAACCTCGACCAAGCGCCGAGCCGCACAGGAGGCAAGACAGTTTGACGCGCTATGAGCTGAACGGCGACGACGGGCAGTTCTCGGTCGACGTCGTCAAGTCTGGAGAAGGCTACGAAGTGACGGTATCCGGCCGGGGTTACAGGTTGGGGTTGAAGCCAGGGACCATCGCGGGCTCCTTCGTGGCCGAGTTCTCCAACAAGCCCGTGCGCGTGACAGTCGTTGAAGCAAGCCCCCGTCGAGTGGAACTGGTGATCGGAGGGGAACGCTTCGTCTACCGGCCCCGGGCGTCGTCTGTTGAGCAAAGGCCGAGTCTCCTTTCTCCTCCTAGGGACGCGGGAGTCGTCCTGGCGCCCATGCCAGGCAGGGTGACCGGAGCTCTCGTGAAGGAGGGGGAGCAGGTGAAGGCAGGGGACCCCCTCGTCACCATCGAGTCCATGAAGATGGAAGTGGCCGTCAGAGCGGACCGCGACGGCGTGGTCGCAGAAATCCTGGCAAAGGAAGGGGCTGCGGTGAAGCGCGGCCAGGGACTGGTACGGCTGAGCTAAAGCGCCTTTCTTACAGCTCCGAAATCGGGGTAAGACCCTGGGTTCTCCCCTATCCACATGTACTCGATCTTTCCCGACCCATCCACTATGAAGATCGCACGGTTGGAGCTTTCGTATTCCTTCAGTCCAGCCACACCGGTCCATCCCACGTCGTACGCCTTGATTGCCTCGCGCTTGTAGTCGCTGAGGAGGGGGAACCGCAGGCCGTACTTGTCGGCGAAAGCCTTGTTGGCGAAGGGGGAGTCCACAGAGATCCCAACCACCCTTGCGCCCAGCTTCTGAAGCTCCACGTTCATGTCGCTGAGCTCGCACATCTCCTTCGTGCACACGCTCGAGAAGGCGCCAGGATAGAAAGCGATGATCGTCTTCTTACCCTGGACCAGGAACTCTCCCATCTCTCTTGCCTTCATGTCGGCGTCGTAGAGTGAGAACTTCGGTGCGGTGTCTCCTATTTTGAGCATCCTGAATGGGTTGGTGATGGCCACGTAAAAATCCTGCGGACAGCCTTCAGGCGCCCCCTGTGACTCGAGCTGACCTGACCAGCCGCGAATGCGCACCGAGAAGGCGACGCCACGCAACGCATATCTGACAAGGGGGTGCGCCCGCCTAGGATGCTCCCGCCTGACGCCGTCAGACCTGACTATGCAGGAAGGTGCCTCTCCAACGTCTCGTCCACCGCCCTGGATATTCTGGGGCAGCGTTCAGTGAGGTCAACCCTCCCCCGGGAAGTCCTTGAAGGCGTCGAGACCTCAGGCGCGGAGAACGTGATCCTGGTCCTGTGCGACGGGCTGGGGATGAACGAGTGGCTCCGGAAACCTGAGACAGGATTCTTCGGGATGCTCTCAAGGAGAGGGACCGTCAAACCGATAACCACGGTCTTCCCGTCGACCACAGCCGCAGCCATCACGACCGTCAGCACCGGACTGACCCCGCAAGAGCACGGCCTTCCAGAGTGGTACGTCTACATGGAAGAACTCGGGGAGATCATAGTGACCCTTCCATTCACCAGGGTCGGGGAGCGAGGCAGGGATACTCTGAAGGGAGTCCTGCCAGCGAGCACGCTGGTCGACGACCCCACAATCTTCCAGCAGGCCGGGGACGGCGTCAGATGCACGTCGTTTATCGGCAGGAGCCTGGCAAACACAGTCTATACCAGAGCCTCGAGAGCCGGGTCGGGCGTCTCCCCCTACGTAACCTCGTCTGACCTTGCCGTATCCCTGAGGCGACACGTCGAGAAGGCGCGCGGCAAGAACCTCATCTATGTGTATTGGAGCTATGTCGACACCATCGAGCACATCTACGGCCCCGGGACTGACGAAGCACGCGTCGAGACGTCCCTGATCTCTCACGCTCTCCAAGAGGGCTTCCTGGGGAAACTCGACAGAGAAGCGGCGAAGCGGACCCTGGTCATCCTGACGGCCGACCACGGCCAGCTGCCCATCATGCCTGAGGACACCATATACATGAACCGATGGGGGAAGCTCAAAAGAAACCTCAGAAAGAGCCCGCAGGGGAGGCCAATCCCTCCCTGGGGAAGCGCGAGAGATGCCTACCTAGCGATTGAGGAAGGTAAGGTCGACGAGACAAAGGCTTACCTCCAGGAAAAGCTCGATGGGGTCGCGACTGTCCTGGAGACCGAAGAGGCGATTCGCGAAGGGCTCTTTGGAATCAACAAGCCGAGCAAGAGGTTCCGCAGGAGGGTAGGTGACCTGATGATCCTTCCACATGGCAACAAGACGGTGTGGTACAGATACGCCGAAGGCGACGCGCTCGACCTCAGGGGCCACCACGGTGGGCTCACTCGAGACGAGATGACGATACCCCTCGCGGCCGCCAGGCTGTCTGACCTCCAATAGCCAACCGTCGCAGATCTAGCGAACCTTCGTCTTCGTCTCCACCGCGAGTAGGATGACCGCGGCACACCCCGCCAGGGCGGCCGCATAGGCGTAGGCGCCGAACTGGCTGAAGGTGAAGATGGCGCCCATCGCTATGTTGGATGTGAAGAGCCCGAGCGCCCTGCTCGAGCTCAGGCGCCCCAGGCCGCTCGAAAGATTCCCCGCCTTCGTCAGGGTTGACGTGAGCACAGGCTCGAATGTCTCCACTGAGCCCGTAGCAAACCCCAGCCCGGCGGCTCCGAGATAGTACACTCCGAGGCCGTAGTGGAGCGCGTAGGACGCGCCGATAACCAATGATGAAAGGGCGGCCAGGAGGTATCCGAGGGTCCAGAGCGTCCTGAACGGTCGCTTGGAGCGAACCGAGCCCAGGAGGTAGCCTGCCCCGGCGGACACCCCAAGGTAGATTCCGAAAGTGAGGATTCCGAACACAGCGCTCCCCTGGGACTGCGTCACGGTGACGATAGGGAATCCCAGCGCGTAGTAGCTGAACCCGAACAGCGTGGCTGACACGAGGAGCCATCTGAAGACGAACCTGTTCTCCTTCTCCTGGCGCTCCTCGCCCTCAGATGGCTTAGCGGGCTTGATCGTGGCACGGAACGCCGGATGGGGTTTCGTGCTCGCAAAGATAAGGGCCAGACTGGACACAAGCATAGGGATCGTCGTGACGAGGACGATGTCCTCCAGAGGCGCTCCAAGGATGACGAGAACGATGGAGTAGACCACCGCAATCATCCCTCCGCCTACGTCAAGGGCGTGAAGGAAACCGAAGACCTTCGACCTATGGGTAGGGGCCGAGACTTCGACCAGCCACGCCCTCCTCGCGGGGGTGCGGAAGTAGCGGGCCCACCACCCGAAGACGAAGAGCGCTCCGACGAGGAAGACGTTGGAGAAGAGTACGCTGACCGACATCAGCGGTATCAGCAGGTTCCCTGCGAGCGAGACCGCCTTTTTGCCGTGCCTGTCCCCCATCTGCCCTCCGACAAGCGAGAAGAGGGAGCCTACGCCAAAGCTGAGAGCTAGGAGGATCCCATAGACGTAGGCTGGCTCGCCCAACTCGATGACGATGAGAAGAGGGAACACCGCGGTAACGGCCTGATAGCCCATGTCGGCGAAGCACGCGGACAAGGAGAGAAGCAGCACATCTCTTGTGAGCCAACCACCCTCCGGCGCTCTCGGCGCGGTGTCCAACCCACGCAGTTTCGGTGGGCTTCAGTTTGTAAGTCTTTGACGACCGGGGACCGGGTCGTCCTGCAGTAGCACTTCCAGCCCCGACGCCTTCATGGCCTCTCCGAAGGCGGCCACCACAGCGTGAGCCCTGATACCTTCGGCCCACTGGCTAAGGTTTGCCACCGGAGGGCACCCCACTGGTGGGATGCAGAGCCTGTTCAGCTTTTCCAGGTCCGAGTGCAGGAGGAGGGTCCCATGGACCAGGACTGCCCGCGAAGTAGACCTCGCGGCAAGGCCTGATACCTTGCGACCTTCCACGTCGATCTTGTTCGGAACGGAGAACTCCGCCTTGATGCCGAGCCGCCCCAAACCTTCTATCATATAACGCGAGGCCTCGCCGAAGAGCTTCGCCGGAGAGTGAAATGCACCCTCAGAACGGGCGAAGATGCTCCAGTTCAGGTTCCCGATGTCGTGGTAGACTACGCCTCCGCCTGTCTCCCTCTGAAACACCCTTACTCCCAGCGCCTCTGCGAGCCCTTCGCGGTACCACCCATACCGTGCATTCTTCGCCTTCCCTCTTACGAGGCACTCCGAGTTGGTCCAAAACCTCACGGTCTCGGAGTGCTCCGAACTCTCCACCAATGCAAAGAGCTCGTCCTCGCGGGCCAAATTCTGCGAAGGGTCGCTTCCCGAGTCATGGAGCAGGCGCACCCGCTTCCCCAGGAACAAGGCCAAGGCTTGATCAGGCCCTAACTGGGCGCGTCTTCTTCTCGACCGTCAGATGCAGGCCGTCTTTGCTCACGACCACGATCTCATCCCCTATCTCGAGCGCCTCCCTGCATCTCGCCGACCACTCGAGGCCGTCTACCTTCACGGAGAACGCCCTGCCGTCTCCAGTCCTGGCGGTTACTACCCCTTCTTTTCCGACAGGGTCGTACCCTCTGAACTGGACGCGCTCGATGGTCTCTGAAGCCTTGACGACTAGGAAGATCCCGGCGCCGAGGAATAGGAGCAGCGAGATGGAGAGCGAAAGAACCCCCCTGGTGACCACCCATCGGGCGAAGAGGATCAGTCCGAAACCCAGGAACGCGCCAATCATGAAAAGCGAGCCGATGCCCCACCTGTCCCACGAGAACAGAGCTACCTCTCCGCCGGGTGGCAAAGCCTCGAACGCGTTGCTGCTAGAGGCTGAAGGCCTTGTCTTGCTCATGAATCGCTTACCGTAACGTGTTCAGCCGGACTTAACCCTTCTCCAGCAGGGTCGGCCTCGCGAATCGGCCCATGGCCTCCCGAGGCCAGCTCAAAGGCTTCTGTCGAGGCGGAGGATGGTCTATGGGACGCCGGCGAACTCGTCATAGCTGCTCACCGACAGGACAGGGTTCGACAGGGCCTCCTCCCCGAGCTTCCTGTAGGGGACGTCCCCGTAATCGTGGCCAGGATAGATGACGGTTGAAGACGGGAGCTTCAGTATCACGTCGTGCAGGCTCCTGAACAGCTCTTCCGAGGAGCCGCCGGGAAGGTCGGTCCTACCGCAGTTCCCGACGAACAGCGTGTCCCCGGAGAAGAGATTCTCGCCGTCGTAAAGGCAGATACTGTCCTCGGTATGCCCCGGCGTATAGATGACCTTCACTCCCGTCTTCCCGAGGGAAAGCACATCGCCATCGCTCACAGATACGTCATGCTCGATGGAGGAGCGCCGATGGGCTACGACCTTGGCCCCAGCGGAGTCGGCCAGCTCTCTCAGGGATGATGTATGGTCGGAGTGTCTGTGAGTGGCAACGGCGAATTTGACCCTGACTTTGGCTTCCTTCGCGGCGTCGATTATGGGGTCGATTTCCCAGCCAGAGTCGACCACGAGCCCCTCTCCTCCGGGTCTGTCGGCGAGGAGGTACACGAAGTTCTGCATGGTCCCCACAGCAATCTGTCTGATGAGCATCGCCCAGTCGTGATGGAACAGCTAGGTATGCTTTGCGCTCCTCGGGTGCTCAGGGCGCACGCCGAGTCAGCCGCCGTCGCTTGGAACGAGATTCGTTACTGAGAAGGCTGGAGCGGAGGGTCCTCGGTGAAGTCCCACGTCAGGTTCCACTGCCGCAGTTTGAAAGTGGCTAAGCGAGCGACACGGTATGGATCCAGCGACGCCAACTTCTCGACCTCTTCCATGGACTCGGCTTTCCAAATCGTGAGAGAGCCATCAAGGTCTGTGAATCTCCCTCCCATCAGCAGCTTCCCGTTCAGCCCTTGTCCCCGGAAGTCCCGGTGCTTCTTCTTGAGCTCGTCGGAAGGTTGGCTCGCTAGGCTGACCAATCCACAGACTATCACAACCATAACGGTTTCAACTTCGGGATAATAAGACGTTGGGGGTCGGCTGCCTCTGCCTTAGGCGACTAGCGACCCCCCATTGACTGGGATAGAAAGACAAGCTTGTAGACCGTCGGTGCGACCGACACCTGCCGGGCCTTGGGGTGTGATTAATCCCGCATTTGTGTGCTGGTCCTCCTTTGAACTGGACGCCCTTGACAGGACTCGGATACTTCGTTGAGAACCGATTGATACCGCCCAATCAAAAAGTTCTGCAAAATTGCCTGTCAGGCGTTGGAAGAGGAAGGGAAGCGTCGTGCCGTCGACAAGCTCAAGGAACCTGGCCTGATGACGGAGACGGTCGAACCGCGTTTCTGCTTCGACATGAGAGTCTGGCAAGAGATAGTTGATAGCGAAATAGTTGGGAGATTGAAGCTTGAGCCTTCGCGGCCATGACGGTGGCAACGGATTGTAAGATGGATGACGAAGGAAGCCTTTACAACAGTCATTCTGGCTACTCGGCTTCGGCGCTGACGCCAAGCGGCTCTTCCTGAACTCTCCCTGTCGAAGCGGTCGTAAGCGTCTATGGCCTCCCTCCTAACTGTGTCTCCCTGGATTTCGGGGAACTGTCAGGAGGGTGTCTCGGCGACCGCAGGCTAGAACGGAATGCCTCGGATGGTGTCACTTTGAAATTTCTTCGCTCAGCACCTGATAGGCTCTAGGCCCGAGCCGTTCCTGCAAGATTAGTATGACATCATCGTAGCTCAAGAACGCGTCAAGGACGCTCACTCCATTCCGGTAAAGCAATTCCGTGATGAAGGATGCGATTCCAGGCAGCTTCTTGGCGGAGATGGACAGCTGAATCGTGATCTTGGCCAAATCCCTAACAACCGTAGTTTCATGGTTCCCTCTCAATGCCTCCTCAAGGAGTTGCGCGTCTTCCTCCTCGGCGATTAGCTTGATGGAGTTGGACAACTGAAAGATGTACGGAATGGCGTTGAACCTTTCCTCCAGTTTCAGGAAGTCTTGCAAAATCTGGCGATGCTGAGCAGTCTTCGCCTCGACTCTCACTTCGACCATCCGTCCGGCGAGATCCAGCTTGGACCCCTTCAGGCTAGCAGACATTTCTTCAATCCTTCCTTCACCCAGCCCGTCCGAGAACCTCTTGATTGCGACCACAATGGTTGCCGCTTTGGCCTTCCTCCCCGTCAACTCCTCCACCTCTGGTGTAATCTTGGACGCGAGCCGGTGATAATTGACTATTTTGAGTTTCAAGGATTCGAGAACGATGTAATTCCTTGAGATGACCGTTGAGACGGCTTCACTTACCGGAACACCACTTACTTTGGATGGCTGCGCTGGAACTCTACCCACAGAGTCTACGACTACGAGCGAGGTGTAATAAATGTACCATCATAATTAGATACATATATATACTGTCACAAGTATACCAGACTTGAAATACCATGATAACCACAAACATGAATCCGACAACCATCACAGCCTCTGTTCAGCCGAAGATGCTCGGTCAAGTGACTGAGCAGCTAAAGCACACTCAGGGAATAACCTACTTTTCACCACTCGCCGGCCGGTTCGATCTCGCGATCGAGCTAAAGGCCGCGGACCAGAAGCAGACCTACGACCTGGTCAACAAGATCCGATCCATCTCCGGGATCACAAGCACAAGAACCTACTCGCCATTCGAAGGCTTCACCAACGGCAAGAACGTTCAGGCAACTGACGCTCTGGCGCTGGTCCTGTTGCAAGTCAACGAGAATGTGCAGAAGGTCCTCCAGTCCCTGGAACAGCACCCACAAATCCGCAATGCATCCGTCGTACCGGGCGAATTCGACATCGTAGCGACTGTATACGGAAAGAACCACGAGGAGATCCTTTCCTCAGTTTCGAAGATTGCCGAAGTGCAGGGCGTAGAGTCAAGCGAGACGCTGTTAGCCTACAAGCCCATCTGGGCCTAGGCTCCTTTTTTCTTCTATCCGAATTCACTCCAGTCTTTACGCGCAGAGAAACTCTCACGCCTGATTATTCGTTCTTCAGCTTGGAGGGATCGGCTGCGGCTCCGGCAGTTTCGTATTTCAATTGCCGAGACGAGAACCTCTCGCTTCATCTCAAGGCCAGCCTGGTCTTCATGACGATTGGATTACCTGGGCGGTCCCAGGCTAGGTGGGCTTGGTACGAGGAACTTGTTGCTCAAGCCTATGCTGGTGGGAAGAATGCCTGCGCTTCCTGATCACTGCCCATTTCTTCCTGCGCGCGAACATCATTCTATTCCACGTCTCCCTTTCCGCCGGGGCCCCCTTGAGGCGAATGACCCTTCCTGCCGCCGGCGATGACGTCGTCTATCCGGAGTATCATGCAGGTGCATTCGGTGGCCGACTTGATGACCTGCTCCTTGACCGAGACTGGCTCTATGACGTCCTTGATGAACATGTCCCGGACGCCCTTCCCCATGACATCCACCCCGGCCCATGCCTTGCCTGTTCCGTGGCTCTCTCTGAGCTCGACCTGGGTGTCTATCTGGTCGAAGCCGGCGTTCGACGCCAGGGCGAGCGGGATGCTCTCCAGGGCTTCGGCAAACTTCTCCACGGCAAGCTGCTCCCTCCCCTGCACCGTGGCAGACCACTTCGACAGGCGGTAGGCGAGTTCCTCCTCGACTGCGCCGCCACCGGCCACTATCCCCGGGTTCTCCAGAACGTCCTTGACGACCATGACGGCGTCATGGATGGACCTTTCGGCCTCGTCGATGACTCTCTGGCTCCCGCCCCTGACCAGTATCGACACTGACTTCGGGTTCTTGCAGTCTACCACGAACACCCACCTGTCGTCCTCGAGCTTTCTTTCCTCGACCAGCCCCGCCTGACCCAGGTCTGCCCTGGCCAAGCCATCGACGCCGGTCACCATCCTTGCCCCGGTGGCCTTCGCCAGCTTGGCCATGTCGGACTCCTTTACCCTCCTTACCGACAGGATTCCCGCCTTCGCCAGGTAGTGCTGGGCCACATCGTCGATCCCCTTCTGGCAGATGAGGACGTTGGCTCCGGCCGACTGAATCTTGTCGACCATGCCCTTCAGCATCCGCGTCTCCTCGTCGAGGAACTGTTGAATCTGCTCGGGCCTGGCTATGTTGATCTTGGCGTCGAACTCGGTCTTCTTGATTTCGAGCGCCGAGTTGACCAGCGCTATCCTCGCCTTCTCGACGCGCTTCGGCATCCCGGAGTGTACGACTTCCTTGTCCAGGACTATCCCCTGCGTAAAACTGGCGTCCTTTAGAGAGCCTCCGACCTTCTTCTCCACCTTCAGGTCGTCGACATCCACCCTGTAGGTGCCGTCCGCTGTCTTCTCGGCCACCTGGAGGAGGGCGTCTACCACCATGGCTCCGAGCACTGCGCTGTCGTTCGAGATCAGCTTCGAGGCCATGCTGGTCCGTGCAATCTTCCTCAGGGTGGCCGTGTCCTCTGGGTCCACGCCGACGGCAATCTCCTCCAGGATCCTCTGGGCCTTCTTCGCCGCGGAACTGTAGCCGTTGATGATGACCATGGGGTGGACTCCCTTCTCAATCAGCTCGCCAGCTCCCTCCAGAAGCGCGCCCGTCAGAACTACCGAAGAGGTGGTCCCGTCTCCCGCCTCCTTGTCCACCGTCTTGGCTACCTCGATTATCATCTTCCCGATCGGGTGCTCTACGTCCATCTCCTTCAGCATGGTCGCTCCGTCGTTGGTGATGGTGGCGTCTCCAAGCGAGTCTACCAGCATCTTGTCCATCCCTCTGGGACCCAGTGACGTCTTCACCAGGTCGGCGATGAGCTTGGCCGCCGAGATGTTGTTGTTCTGTGCCCGCCTTCCGCGGTTCTGCGTACTCCCTTCACGGAGGATCAGGACCTGCTGTCCTCCTGACGTGGTCACGAACGAAGCTTCTGACATCATTGTTCACCTAGGACGTCCAAAGGACCTGCAAAGTCTCTAGTGGCTCAGCCTCGCCTTCATCCGTCGGAGGTAGTCCACGATTCGATTGCTCGACTTCGTCTCTGGTCCTTTCGTTTGCTCGTTTGTTGCCATCTTAGTTCACGAGTAGAAATGGGCATGACAGCATATAGGCAGGACGTATTTTCTGCACGCGGATGCAATCGAAGCCGAATCTGCCCTGCGTTCCCGCAAAACGCTATTACAAGCTAATAACACACCGGGATTCGACAAACCCGAGCGCCACTTGAGACCAAAGACCACGACCGCCTCCTTCAGGCTGGACTAGTCAGCCTTCAGCGTCCTTCAGGAAGACGCGAGGAAGCAGAACATCAGCGTCAACACCCTGATCAACCAACTAGTGCTCGCCTACGCCAACTTTGACCGTCCGATGAAGCGGTTCCACATGGTGAAGGTCCCGGCGTCGAGCTTCAAGCACATCCTGGAGGCGGCGACCAACGAGGCAATAGCCGAAGCAGGAAACTCCACGGGCATTGACGTCCCCAAGACGTACATCAGAGCAAAGTGGGGCGAGCTCAGCGCAGAAAACGCCCTGGCCTACCTCAGGACGACCGCCGACCACACGAACCTCTTCGAATACAGCGAGGTGGTGCGCGCCGGGAAGGTCAACGTCACCCTCTCCCACGATTTCGGACCCAAGGGGAGCCTCTTCCTGCAGCACTATGTGAAGGCGATATTCGAGCCCTTGGGGAAGATGCCGAGGTTCCTGCCTGACGAGAACGCCGTTTCTTTTGAAGTCCAATAAAGCTAGGGTGGCCCTGACGGCTATCGTGATATTCGCCTCTTGTGTTCGATTGCAGAAAATACGTTAGCCTCAATAGCGTCGCTTCGTCCAAACAGAACGAGCAGAGATGAAGGGGAGTAGGGAAGTTGCTACAGCAGTGTTGAACATTCCTGGCATGAGTAGACCTGGGCGAGCCAAGCAGCTCAGGGATGACGTCGGAGGGCTCGACGGAGTTCTCCATATCGAGGTCAACTACATCTTTGATTCGGTGACGGTGAAGTACGACGCCAGCAAGCTGACGTCCACCCAGGTCAGGAAGAGGCTGAAGTCGAGCAATCGTGGGAAAGAGTGGCTAGGGAGATTCCAGGGAGCAAGATGAGCGTGTCGCAGTCGGGCTATCGCTATTGCAGCAGGTGCGGTCGCGAGATCGTCTGGATGAGAAGCGGGAGAAGTTGGCTTCCATACGACCCTGTGGGCTCTCATCATAAATGCATGGGTCAGCATTATCGCGGCTGAATCGTAACGCAATCTAATCGTAGGGGACACGGCAGGGGACTTGCTCCAAATTCCGAGTCAAACTGGTCATCCACTAGCTAGGTCGGTGGCCCGGGCCGTCGAACCGTTTGCCGGTTCTGGGAATCGACTTCTCCCCACATTCCGCCGACCATTGGGAACTGAACCTAGCTTAACAAGTGCCCCGGGTGGGATTAAAGCTGTAATCTGCCTATAGATCGGGAACGAACCCACACGGCACGGTACAGTTACGAGCTTACCCTCACCGCTGCAAACGTGCCATGCTTGAGCATGTCCGCTACCAGCAAGGCATCCCGTAGCTGCGGGAGCGATCAGAACCAGCCTTTCTTGTCTTTAATCGCGGCCTTGACTTTCTGAGCGGTCTCAGCAGGGATTGGGTCCAGTCTGTGCGCTTCCTTCGCATGCTGGACGATCTTCGGCATCAACTCTTCCTCTGTCTTCGCTTTTGCCTTAAATCCACAATTCATGCCGATGTCCTTGCAGGCAAATTCCTTGGTCATGTAAATCGATTACTCACCGAGTCGAGTGATATTTAGGCTTATTCGAGGGTTACGCCTGACCGGGGCCCAGTCCTGACCGTGGGGCCGACTCTCTCTTCTTTTCATGGTCCCACGCCCCTACCACCAAGAGTGTGGCTACCCGCGCATCTTGAAGAGTAGGCTGCTGGACAACTGATTCTGATTAGTCTTGAAAAGTGCCGCGGGTCGGACACTCCCCGACCGTAGGCCGGATTACAGCGGTAATTTGCCGGCAATTCATTCGGGAGTTTTTCTTGAGGGTACAACCGTGTTCTCTCAGAGTAACAGACAAGTTTCGGAGGCGAAGCCAACCAAGCACCAGCCTGGCGGAGGCGCAATGGACCCTATGCAAGGTATGGCTCGTTCGGGGACTTGTTCAAGCTTCGAATCCCAACACCGAATGGCAATCCCACAGGTAAATTTCAGAGACCTCTCTGCGGGCCTCCCACCATGCTTTCGGCAATCCTTAAGTATATCCAAGCACGTATATCCTAACACATGGCGACCACGGTGAAGCTTCAGAAAATCGGGAACAGCATCAGGGCCACAATTCCGAAAGAAGTCGCGGAGGAACTCTCCCTGAAGCCTGGCGAAGAGATGGTAGTCGACACCGCCGGGGACGTGCTCTACCTTAGGAAGCGCACGTCGAAGAGGCTTTCGAATTTGTACGGAGCTCTGGCGAAGAAGAGAGGCGAGGTCGCAAGTTGGCCAACCCCGGAAGAGATCAAGGCAATCTGGGGATAGATTCCAACGTTCTGGTCGCGTACCTGGTCCCCGAACACCCCGACCATGAACGCACCAGGGCGCTGGCGCGGGAAAGCCACGCGGTCAACCCGACAGTTATTCACGAGACCTATCACGCCTGCGTCTTCAAACTGAGAAGGAGCCCGGCGGACACGGTCAAGGCTCTGTTAGACTACATGGACCTCGCAACTTGCCTGCCGATTGGCCCTGCTATCGCCGAGCGCGGCCTGAAGCTTGCCCTCAAGCATTCGCTGGGAGGCAGAGACGCGCTCATCTTGGCTTCTTACCTGTCATCCAACGGAGTCAAGGGCTTCGTGACGATGGACAAGTCTCTGTTGTCCCTCAAAGAAGTCAGATTCGGGAAGAGGGTACTGAAGATATCGTCTCTCCCAGCATATTGATCTCTCAAGGCAGTCGCAAGCCTCGGCGACCAGTGCAGCCTGTCCGGCACCCATCCCCCGCCCTAGGATGAGGTACTCCCGGCAGAGGCGCAATGAACCCCCTACGCGCCTGGGAGCTCGAGCGCGGCATTAACGGAAATCTCCGCCCTTTTCGACGGCCGCCCTTGCCTACGATTCGGCCGAAGCGTTAATCGAATGGTATTCGGAAGGTGCACCGTCGCCATGGCCACTGATCTTGCCTACGTGTTCTGGCACTGGCCCCGCCCGGGGGTTACAGTGGGCGTGTACAAGAGGAAGCTGGGTTCCTTCCAGTCATCCCTGAGGGCCGGAAGGCCTGACCTGGTCGCCGACCTCCTGTCCTACCGCGTGGACTCTCTCCCATGGGGCCCTCGAGACTCCCCGCTCTTCGAGGACTGGTACCTGGTGGAAGGCTTCTCGGCTCTTGGCTCTCTCAACGACGCCGCCGTCACGGGCAGTACCAAGCGCTTCCACGACTCGGTGGCCGGGGACTATCTTAAGGGCGCCGGCGGGGTCTTCAAACGGGTGCTGGGGGGCATCCCCTTACGCGAGGCGAGATATGCCACATGGATCGAGAAGACCATGGGGACACCCTACCAGTCGTACTATGAGGAGGTGAAGGAATTGCTCGGGGAGACGAAGTCAGACCTCTGGCGGAGGCAGATGGTCCTGGGACCCTCGCCCCAGTTCTGTGTGCACAGCATCGAGCCCCTCGACTTCCCGGAGAACTTCCGTCCTTTCGGGGCGAAAATCAGGGCCGTGGTCAATCCGCCCCCCTGAAAGCCGAGGCCCCCGAGCTACCGCTCACGGTTCATCTGAGCGGCGGCATCTGGTGGAAGAGGTTCGTCACGCGTGGTCGAAAGAGGAGATATTCATATCTCCTCTCCGTCGCAAAGGGAAGCTCCCCGAAGGTCCTGCAAGGAACAAGGTACGAGCTTCACTCGTCGCCATTCGGTGAGGTTGCCGCGAAACTGGACGAGAGGTTGAAGGACTTCATCAGTCGGTGCCATTTGAGCTACGCCTTCGGATTCGATGACCCGGTCAGGAAGTCACGGCGACCATTTGCTCGGAAGTGCCGCCGTCCGTCGGACTAGGGGCATCGCCACGATGGTAGTAGCGCTTGGCGATGGCCATGACCTTTTCTAGATTCGAGAGCAGAGTGGACAATCTTTCTCGTCCATCTCCATCCTGAAGGCCTCGGGCCTTCTCCAGGTACATCCTCACGTTTTCCTTGTTGCCCCTGTACAGCTCGATTCTGGCCGCGGTCTCGTAATCGACTATCGCCGTTGTCCTGTCGCCCCTCTCTATAGCTTCCGCTGCATTCTGAACCTGCAGCTCTGTCGCCCCTATCAGGGCGATC
>JAFLZE010000007.1:25173-46079 GCA_029785685.1 Nitrososphaerota archaeon
TCGCCGTTGTCCTGTCGCCCCTCTCTATAGCTTCCGCTGCATTCTGAACCTGCAGCTCTGTCGCCCCTATCAGGGCGATCTGCTCTTCAGGTTTGAGGTACACAAGGTAGCTCATGGCGTAGTGCAGCTCTTCGTCTCCCTGACATAGGATTGAAAGCGAGTCCTGAGCAGCAGTCGTCGGCTCCGTCTTGGCCGCAGCCTTCCCACGTCGAAACAGTTTCATCGTCGTTCGCGCCTCACTTCCCAGCCACCTGCGAGAATATCCTGAGGTCTCTGAGGTCGCCTTTGCCTGGTTGCAATATCGTGGCAAGCTCTCTGAACCATCTCTCGGGGGCATAGGCGCCCTCTTGCCAGTAACCGACGCCGAACCCGAAGACTCGGTTGTTTTTGTAGGCGGGAGAACCGACAATCTCTGGATACATCGATGAAATATGCTGCATGGACGGTCTCACCATGGTAAACACCATGACGTCCGCGTCGCCCATCTTGTTGCCAATCCACTCTCTTGATGTTTCGGCGCTGCCGCACGCTCCCGAATCTTGGGTCACGACTCTCGACCCTAGACGTGAGATTTCGTGGGCCACCCAAGAGTTCCCGCCTGTCACGAACTGGTACCCTTGGAAGTCGGTGAACCAGAGGACCTTGCGGCTGTCAGATTTCATCTCAGAGGCGGTGCGGTCTACGTCTTCGCGGATTTTGTCGATTGTGCGGCGCGCTTCGTCCTCGACCCCGAAGAAGCAGCCGATGAACTCCATCCACCTTATCCTCTCGAAGAGACTCGGCTCGTACCAGGCGTCGATGGTCGCGTAAGGCAGGTTGTAGTGGCGCAACGCTCCTGCCAGAGATGGATTGTCGTGGGGGTACGCGAAGGTGAAGATGACGTCATACTGCATGCTTCTCAGCGCCCGCAGGTTTTCTGCGTTCTGTATCTGGCCGCTCCTGAATCTGCCAACGAGGTCAGGCAGCACCAAGTGTGCCTCCTGGGCGTTGACGATTCCTACAAACCTGTCCAGGATTCGGACCGAATCGTTGAGCCGAAGCGCGAACGCGAGCGTTATTGGCGAGCTTGCGACAGCCCTGTCTATGGGCCGGCGCAAAATCAGATCTGCTTTCCTTCCTGACGGCTCGGATTTCGTATAAAGAAGAATCCGTCTACCCAGCGCGTCTGTCAGGTTCAAGCTCCCGTCCTGATTAGGCTCCGCTAAGAAGTTGGCCATCCCTATCACCAAAAAGGACGAAGTAGGTTTACCCTACTTCGCTCCATGGGTTGACTTCAGGTGCTCGGAGAGTTCTGGCGCGCTCTTGAAGGTGACGCCGCAGCAGGTCAGCCTGTCCTGCCCGTGAATGGTCTCGACGTGCTTCGCGTACGCTCCAGCTTCCCTGAAGTTGACCCCGCAACAGCTGAGTTGAGTCGCTTTTGCCGGCATTTCTTTTTCACCGAAACTCTAGACATCCACCCGCTTTTGACCTCGTCGTGTAATTTGTAACAATCTGTGTTATCGTGGAGACCCATCTTGTAAGGGGTATCCGACAGGACACGGCGCGTCACAGGCAGAGGAAGTGCTGGAAGCACTCTGAGACGGGTTTATGACGCGCGGAACGCAGAAATAACGACCCTTGGCCCTTAGGCGACCGGCTTGGCCCAGGCGCGGAAGAGTGTAATCAGGTCCTTCAGGTTGGACGAATCGGTCCTCCAGAGGCTCGAAGAGGAGGCGAAGCGAAGGAACGTCAGCACCAACACGTTGATGAACCAAATCGCGTCTGGGTTCGTGAACTTCGACAGATACTTCGAGAAACTCGGATTGATGAAGATCGCTCACCCCACCTTCAGTCACCTCCTGCAGTCAGCTTCCGAGGAGGAGATTGTCAACGCCGGGAGGAATGCTGGAAAGGACGTGCCGAAGGCCATAATCTCGGCCAAACAGGGCTCCATGACCCTGCATACAGCGATAGACTTCCTGAGGATGATGGGGGACTACGCGAACCTCTACAAGTACAGCGAAATCGGAGAGGGAGGGGTGAGGACGCTGACCTTGATGCACGAGTTAGGCCCGAAAGGCTCCCTGTTCCTGATGCACTATGCGGGAGGGGTCCTCGAGCAGGTCGGCATAAGAGCCAAGTATTCCTCGACCGACCATTCGGTCACCATCGAGTTCTGAAGTTCGGTCAGGAAGTTTCTCAGGTTACACTTTGTTATATTATGCTACGGTTTACACGTCCTCATAATATACGAAGTTCTGGACGTCCACTACGAAGATAATTGGCCAAAGGTAAAATCGCAATCTCGAACGTCATCTTCGCATCTGTCACAATAATCCTCCTGGTGATTGCCGCCGGTGGATTCGCTCTGTACACAACCAAGCAGGGCGCCGTCACGACCACAACGGCCACATCGGTCGAAACTACCACGCTGACGTCGAACCGGTCAGTCTGGTTCGAAACGGGCGGTCTCTATAACGGGCAGGTCGTGACATTCGTCTATCCGCGTCAATACGCCTGCACACCCAGCCTGCTGACCTTCTTCCCCAACCAGACGGCTGCAGCATCCCAGACGAGCTGTGAAGTGGGCGCTGGCAACGGCAACGCTGAGGCGGGGGCCGTTCCGCTGTGGGTCGTCGTCCCTGCGTACGCAGGACTATCCGTATTCGGCGTCAAAGCCCTGGGCGCTTCTCCGCAGGGGTATCCAGTCTTCGACAACCAAACGATAATCACCGATTGTGGCGCGAGCGGGACGCCCTCCGGCTGCCCCGACCACCCCCTGCTCCTGTACTCTCCGTTCTTCACAGCCGTGGAACAGCACCTCGGCATTACAAACGGCTACGGCGGCCTCCCTGAAGGGGTCTTGCCCACTCCGGCCCACGACCACCTGATAAACTGCTGCTTCCAGGTCATCCCCTGGTACACCGTCGTCGTCCTGAACTTCGATCCCAACATCCAGCCGAACCCTGTCACTGGGCAGTGCTCGGAAATCGTGCCTTCGTCCCTCGCCAACGCCACAGCCGACTGCCTCAACAACTATTCAGCGCTGGTCAACGCTCTGACGACTCATAACTCCGCAATCTCCCAGATAGACGCCAACAACCCCATCTGGCAGACGCTCGGAGGGCCGACCACTCAGGTGGTAGTCCCCGGCGCAGCTACGGCGGTCCAACTCAACAACGCCAACACGAACCTCTTCGAGCACTTCACGGTGAACTCGACCAACTTCTATCTCCAATACAAAGGATGAGTCACGGTGGTCTGACCAGAACCACGTGTCCTCATCCTCCCCGGTTTTGTACTAGGATTCCACTGGGGATTTCAGGGTAATCTCTTACCTGACCTTTGATTCGCTGTCGATTGGAGGTCGAAATTGAACGCTGAGCGCAGCAGGGATGGTCCTTCACGTTCGCCCAAGCTGGTTTGTACTCTTACCTCTGTTCTTACCACACATCGATAGAGGCGACCGCCCCCGCCAGGGGATAGCAACTAACGCAGGAACGAGCGCCACTCCGTGCATCCTCGTGCGGGACCGGCATGAAATCGAGCCCACAGATCTTCGGACTGGCGGGGGGTGATGCTCTATCCCGTTGACCTTCAATCTGCCTTCGCCTTCGGGACTCCGGTTCTGGGCGAGGGGGTCGGCCGGTAGTCGCCGGGCACGGTGCCGAAGGCGACATTGAACCTGTTCCATCCGTTAATTGCGATCACGGCCATTGTGAGGTCGACGAGTTCCTTTTCGGCGAAATGCTTGCGCGCCTCTTCGAACACATCTTCAGGGACACCCGAAGCGGCCACAAGTGTGACCGCCTCTGTCCAGGCAAGCGCAGCACGCTCCTTGGGGGTATAGAATGGCGTCTCCCTCCACGCCGAAAGGGCGTAAATCCGCTGCTCTGTCTCGCCGGCCGCTCGGGCGTCCTTCGTGTGCATGTCGAGACACCAGGCACACCTGTTGATCTGCGACGCGCGGATCTTGATCAGGTTCAGGAGCCCAGGTCCTAGGCCGCTGGATTCGACGTATTTCTCAAGGCCCAACATCGCCTCACGGACGCCGGGCGCGACTTTTCCATAGCTCAACCTCGGTTTCATAGGATTGGGACCGCGCCGCTTCGGTTCTATAAGATGTGCGCCAAAGGACTTCGGGGCAGATCTCGCCATACCCATGTAAGCTCGACGTCCCGAAGGGCTTTGGGGGAGAGCATAAGGGAGCTCCTGGCTCCCCCAGGGGCTGGAGAAGGACCATTGGGGACGAGGGACGCTCGTCGGGAAACCGGTGGCCGGCAGGCCTTGAAAGGAACGACGGTCTACGCTGTAGGGCATTCGACGAGGGAAATCCAGGAATTCATCGGAATACTGCGAGCCCACAACGTGGACACTCTGGTCGACATACGTACGATTCCAAAGTCAAGGCACAACCCGCAATTCAACGGGAACGACCTCGCGCTTTCGCTCTGCCAAGGAGGGATCGGATACATCCACCTCAAGGAACTGGGGGGCCTCCGCCGTCCTGCCAAGGATTCGAAGAACACAGGGTGGCGCAACGCGAGCTTCCGAGGCTTCGCAGACTACATGCAGACTGAGGGGTTTGAGGCCGGCTTGGAGAAGCTCGGGCGCCTCGCAAAGGAAAAGAGAATCGCCATGATGTGCGCCGAGGGGAACCCCTTCAGGTGCCACAGGTCGCTTGTGGCCGACGCCCTCACCGTGCGCGGCGGGAAGGTCATCCACATTGCGAACAGAGGGGAGGGTCGACCCCACAGACTCACCCCGTTCGCCCGAGTCAAGGGAACTGCTCTGTCCTATCCCGCGGAAGCAGCTGAACCAAGGATTCGTCCGAAAGGCTGAGCGGACCTGCGTTGGCCTCGGCAAGGGACAGAGGCGGCCGACCCCAAACATCTTTGGGCCAACCAATAACAGAAGAGGCCGGGACGAGGGTGGCGGATGTCTTCCCAGAAGCCGACCCGGCAGGAAATAGACGTCCGGGGCCTTCCACCGCATGAGAGACATGGCAAGGTGCTAGAGCTCTTCGACTCACTGAAGCCAGGAGAGGTTCTTTCGGTGGTGAACGACCACGAGCCGGTGCACCTGGTGGCGTTCATGAAGCATGAGCGCAGGGACTTCGACCCTGAAGCGTACAGGGCCTACGAAAGGAGGTCGGGTGAGTGGGTGGGGGTGTTCACAAAACGCGTGGGCGTGGCTGGAGACAGGGCTGGTCCGGTCATGACGAGCTTTGGAAGAGAAAGGCAATACAGTGACTCCTCTTTTTCGCCGGTTCCGGTCTATGCGACGCCCTCGTATCGGGTGCTGCTCACCTACATCAGGGCCGGGCAGTTCATCCCTGTCCATACGCCTAACATCGACCTGATCTTTGTGGTGCAGTCAGGGAAAGGCACGGTGGTTGCCGGGAGCGAGAGACAGAGAATATCCCCTGGAGACGTGATAATTGTCCCCAAAGGAGTCAGGCGCGGGATCTTGGCCGAGACCGACATGGAAGCGCTCCATGTGGTCTCTCCTCCTCCCGGCGACTCTGATCACGAAGAGGTCTCCCGGAAGATAGCGGCCGGCTCCTTCGAGTGACCACCCGAGGGATGATGAACGCCTAGGAACATGGCCCTCCCCTTCATGGGCGCCTCCATTGCTTTCATGCTCCTCGCGCTGATGGCGGGGATTTTCCGCCTCATGGCCCAGAACGGGGTCGGTCCCGTGGTGCTGGGCAACCTCTTCGCTCTACACCCTCTGCTGATGGTCTTCGGTTTCATAGCGGGGATGATCGTCACTGAGAGGATAGCAGGCGTCGAACTCCTGCCACATACAAAGCAGACTCGCCTCTCCCTCGCAATACCTCCGTTCATCTTCGTAGGGATGGCGGTTGAAATGCTAGGCTTTCTCTTCGATCTTGCCCTGGCTAGCTATGTCGGCGCGGCGTTGCTCGTGGTTGCATCTCTCCTCTTCCTTTCATTGCTGCGCTCGTTCCTTACGATGGGGCGCGAGAAGATGTCGGTCCTATTCATGGTCGTTTCCGGCGTCGCTCTGCTGCTCTCTGCCCTCCTCTCGGCCTTCTCGCTCCCTGCTGGGAACGTGGGCTTCGTGATGACCCTTCTCCTGTTCCCGGTCGTCTTTGTACTCGGCGAAAGAGTGGAACTGACCAGCCTGGCGACCAAGAGCTCTTCGGACAGGTTCGTCCCCGCGCTCATCATGGTCGCGGTGGCGCTCGGCCTGTTCGGACTGGATGCGTGGTCCTTGACTTCGATGACCCTCGTCGCGTTCGGGTTGACCGGCCTCACCTTCGGGTTCTTCTTGGTTAATGAGAGGAAGGCGCGTCCCAACGCGACAGCCTTGCCCTTCCAGAAATATGTGCGCAACCACGTCGAGCTCGCCTACGTCTGGGGTCTGGCTGGATCTGTGTTTGGGGTAGCCTATTCGCTCTCTCCCTTGTTCGTTTTTTACGATGCCTTCATCCACTCGCTCGCGTTGGGCTTCATCGGGCTGATGTTCCTGGCGCACGGCCCGATAATACTCCCCATGGTGACCCGCAGGCAGTTCGACAACGCGAAGCTTTCCTCCATCCCACTCGCAATCCTCATGGTCGCCCTCGTTACAAGGATAGGTTCTGAGCTTGCGCTTCTGTACGATGGTGCTTGGCTGCTCAATCTCTCCGTTGCGGTTTCAGGGTGGCTGGTCCTCCTCGCCGTCGCGGCCTTTTTCGTTGAGATTCTCCGCGGGACCAGGCGAAGCGGGGCGGAGCGCCACCTAGGCGCCGTCCAAGCGCCAAAGTGACCTAGTAATTTTCGGTAAGGGTGCAGGCGCCTTGCTCAGCCCTTCCCTCTCCTGCCCGCTCTCCCGAGGAGGGGAGTCAGCTCTTTGATTTCCATCTGGTCGAGGCGCCTCACGGCGTCCTCGATTTTCATCCTCAGGCCTTCGGGGACACGGGAGGACGCCAGCCTGTGGAACTTCTCGGCGGCCCTTTCCCAGCTCATGGGTCGAGTGAAGAACCCTTCGTAGTCATCTGCAGATCTTTCAAGAGACCTCCCATCATTCAGACGGACGGCTACGATGCATGGCATGGCGTTCGGAAACTTGGAGCTGAGCTGCTCGTCCGGGCGGACTTCGACCCTTCTGAGGAGGGATTGTATGTCTTCCCCGGCGATCCTTTCTGGCAGGTACTGGCGCGGCATGACTTCGCCATCGAGGAGAGCCGCTGAGAGGATGTATGGAAGGCTGTGGTCAGCCTGCTCCTTGTTCTCTACCACTTTCTTGTTCCCCTCTTCGCCGCCCCCTATGATGTTGTACGCCACGTCGAAGATTCTCAAATCGATCGATTCGACGTCCTCGGCCTTGAACTTGGACTCTGCCTGCATGGCCAAGATGCACTCTATCGCGGACTGGGAATGGACCTCTGCGTTGTACTTCTTCACTATCGTGCGGGTGACGGCTTCGAGATTCTCCCGCTCCCAGTCAATCTCGAACTTGCCAGCGATCGAGTCCATGAACCCCTTGTTCCCCTCGAAGACTTCCAGGGGGCCCGTTATCCCTTTCATGGCCATGAAGACAGCCGTCAACGCGCCGAACGACACGAACGGATAGGCGAGCCCCTTCCAGTTCGAGAGCCTTCCCGTCCGCGTCACCCTCAGGGCGTTCAGCGTGGTGCCGGCGATGGCGATCGCATTGGCTGCTTTCGCAGGGCTGAGGGAGAGGGCCCGTGCGGCGCCCGCGGCCACTGCGTAAGCCCCCTGGGTCGTGTGGTCGAACCCCTTCGCCCTCACAGGCGCGACTTCGCTCATCCTGCACTGGACCTGATAGGCTACAGCCAGCGCCGTGAGGAAGTCTTTGCCGGAAGCCTTCGAGTATTCAGAGGCGGCGAGAACAGGGGCGACGTTGTCGCTGGGGTGGCAGGTCTCGCCCTTCGCGAGGAAGCTGTCGTTGAAGTCGAGGTACCTGATCAGTGCCCCGTTATAGAGCGCGGCCCTGTCCGGGCTCGTCTTCCCGCCTCCTATCAGGGTGCAGAGGGGCGAGCCCCCGAAGTCGTCTTCGAAAGCGCGTATCCTGGCCACGGGCTCTGCCGACAGAGCGCCTATCGCGCAGCCGATGGCATCCAGGACCCGGACCTTCAGTTGAAGGACGGCTTCGTCTGAGAGAGCCTTGTACGTAGAAGATGAAACGAATTCAGCCATCTCCTCGACTAGGGTCATAGGCCCGCCTTCCCTGTTGTCAGGTTCCTGTCCTCACCGGCGTCGGGTCAGCCGCCGCATCAGGCGTATTCGACCTTCTTCCCTTCCCAGATCTCCTTGTCTCCCCAGAGCCTGGTCCTCCAGGCCGCGAACTCGACGACCTGGGAGTGGTCGATGAACAGATTAACGTCGCGCCCGAAGGTGGTCAGGTACCATTTGAAGACCGGAGGGTCGGACGCCTCGAACATGAACACTTTGTGCCCGAACCTGTCAACGAGCTTCTTGATCACGTCCTTCCTCCACTTTTCGGGGGGGAGGTCCTCGGTCAGACCCTCCGACTCCACCATGATCATCTTGGCGCCGGCCTTCAAATGGGCCTGGACCTCGTCCGAGAACTCGCCGAAATCTCTCATCCTCATGGACTCATCGTAGCCTGTCACGTGGGTGCCTGCCCCCGCGCCTATCATCATCGAAACCTCGGGCTTGGGCTTCATCCCTAGCTTCTTGACGCGCTCGACGATCTCCAACTTGTCCTTGAGGGGGATGGGTGCGAGGCCGCTCGATACCTCGACCACGTCGAACCCCAGCTTCCTGCACTCCTCTAGGTACCGGTCGACGGCCCTCTTCCCTTGGACTATCACCCGCTCTACGAACCCGCCAGTCGACACGTAGAGGTCGTGCGCGTGGCAGGCTCTGATGGTCTCCTTCACCCTGCTTCTGTTAAGAAGCCGCATCGACCCGCCGGCGAACTTGTACCCATCCACATAGTCGCTCCAGTCGTCCAGGAGGTCTTTGAGGTAACCGTAGCTGATGGAAGTGTAGTAAGGCCCCCTCATCTCGACGACGCCCACCTGCCTGGGCTTCTTGGGCGGCATGTCTATCCTGATGAAGTCGAACGCCTTCTTCTCTGCGGGCATAAGCCGCCTGAATTCGGGAATCGTATTTACCATTTTCTCTCGAGAGCGACATCTCCTCCGTGGCACCACTGGTAACCTGGCGGGTGCGTCCACGGATTATCGGCGGGCCCGAACACCGTAGGGTGACATGTATGTACGAGTGCAATCTCCTCGAGATAGACATGAGTTGGGCACCACGTGCACGGTGTGCGGGGGGCGTGGCGAGTTCAATCTCGTCATCGCCGAATGGTCTGACCCGAACGCAGCCCCTCAGAGATACACCGCAACGAACAGGTCCATCGAGCTCCCCTGCAAGCGCTGCAATGGCAGAGGCGGGAGTTACGGGTACTGGAACCGCGCTCTTGATTGAGGTAGTGGTCGCTGTGGATTGCCTTCCCACGATTCCGGGCCACCGAAAGTTTTCCTCTGGTTAGGATTCAACCTGAAATATAGGACATGGTGCCTCCTCTTTTGGAATGATAGAGGTCCGGTTGGCAATCCAGAACCCGGCGAACTGGGTAGGGAGTCTGGCCGAGTCTGCCCGCGTCAAGATAGTCGACGTAAAGGAAAGGAAGGGAGTCGTGGAAGACTTCGTGGAGCTCTCGTCGGAGAGCCTTTCACCAGAGGAGATACTTTCTCACCTGAGGGCGACGGCGGGGGTCCTCTCGGCCGACATGACGAAGGTCGACAGGAACAGGGTAATCGGCATGGTCTCTACACACAGTTGCCCCATCTGCTCCACCTTCGCCGGACTGAACTGCTTTCTCATCTCGGCAAACACCAGGGATGACGGGAAGATGGAGTGGAGGCTTTTCATCGGCGGCGACACCGACCTCAAAAAGCTCTGCGGGAGGCTCGATGCCAACGGGGTCAAGTACGATATCCTTGAGGTTTCGCGCCATGCGCAGAAGAAGGAGATTACCGCGAGGCAGGAGGAGATCCTGAGGGTGGCCCTTGACCTCGGATACTTTGAATTCCCGAAGAGGATGCATCTTGAAGAACTGGCGGAAAAGCTTGGAATAACGCCTGGAACCCTCTCCGAAATCCTCAGGAGAGCGGAGAAGAACATCATCTCGAACCACTTCGGCACCGCCAGGGAATGACGTCTCAGCTTTCGGCTCCGCCTGCCGCGGGCCATCGTGGGGTCGGCAATGCTTCCGGTTGACAAACCCCCTTCCGGGGGCCAGCCATAGGGTAAGCCAATAGCAGCTCTGATGCCATAATTGTTTGGGGTTAACGCTAACTCCACCCCCTTCCCTTCTGTCCTCATGAGTGGTTTGCAAGCTCCGAGTTCCCTTGCGGAGGAACACCGCGGGCTTTTCCGCGAACTCGTGGAACTGGAGTCGGAGGGAGGCAAGACAGGAAAAGCCGTCAACGAGCTTTTGGCGGTCCTTGAGCCGCACTTCGAAAAGGAGGAGGAAGCTGTGATGCCCCTTCTCGGAGCCCTAAGGCCGCTCTCCGAAGGGAAGGCGATACGTGATTATTCCGAAGCGATATCTCTTCACGAGAGGTTCTCGTCAGACTATCCGATGATGCTAAAGGAACATGCACAGGTGAAGAAGCTCATCGAGCGCGTTCGGACGGCGGCAAGGAAGGAAGGCAAAGGCGGCGTTGTAGCGGCGATGGACGAACTCGAGCACCACGCCAAAGTGGAAGAAGAGGTTCTCTACCCGGCCGCCATGCTGGTCGGAGCGTTCGCGAGCGGCAAGGCAAAGGCGAAGGTCTCTTGAGCGTCGTCGAGCCGATAGAACATCTGCAGGAACTCCGTGCGCTGGTTAGTCAACTGGAAAGGGAACACAAGAAGTTCGCGTCCGACATCGACGGACTCGAAGCAAAGGTCCAGGCAGACGAAGCCGACTTGGTCAAAGAGCTCTTCATTCGGTTGCAGGACAGCCTGACCGATCACATGCTGGTGGAGGAATTCGAAGTCTATCCCGAACTCATGCGAAAGAACCTATTCGATGCGGCGATAAGCTCCATAATGCAGCAGCATCACGACGTGACATCCTCGCTCGGCAAGATGGAGCTTTCCCTTCGTTTGGGGAACTTCATAGAATTTCAAGCGGCCCTTGAAGAGCTCGCCGCCGTCCTGCGCGAGCACCAGCCTGCAGAAGAAGAGAAGGTTTTCCCGCTCGCGACGGGTTGAGGGGTGCTCCTTATGGCCGACCCTCGACATTCAGGGCCAAAGGCTAGGCAGCCGAGATTCTGTTCCCTGTGCGCGGCTTCTGGCGTCGTCACCCCGTCGGAGTGGTACCGCGCGACGCAGCTGGAGTACTGCACCTTCCACTACTGGCTCATGCGAGGGCGTGTTGGGAGCCACGCCTATTCGCTGGAAGACTACGCGAACGCGTCGAAAAGATTCGCCTTCAGGGTTTCCCTGCCTTCGAGGGCCGACTGCGAAATGATGCAGAAGGAGGGCGACGGAAAGCACAGTAAGCCCGCCACAGAGCTCGGGACCTGAGGGGACATCCATGTTGAATCGGAGTCAGGCAGGCACCGGCCAGGGATCTGTCCCCTCCACACAGCCGAAAGCCGCGCAGAGGCCAGAGCGGACGCTCACTCTCCTCTCAGTTTCGACCGGAGTACTGTTCGCGTTCATCGGCAGCACGGTCGGCGCCCTTTTCTTGGGCCAGCTGTCCGGGCTGCCCATCGAAACAGGAGCCAGCCTGTTTCCCAGCCACCCCTTCCTGCAGATCTATGGCTTCATCGCGCTCTTCGTCATGGGCGTCGACTACTCCCTCCTGCCCCGCTTCAAGGTGGGGAGACTCCCTTCGCTGGTCCTCGGGTATGCCGCCTATGCCTCGATCACCGCAGCCAATGCCTTCTTTCTGCTCTACTCTATCCTTCCACTCGGCTCGTTTCAGTACGTGACGGCCGGCGCCCTGCTCATGCTCGCTGGCTCGGCGATCTCTCTCTCACAGGTGGTCATCCTGGTCACGAGGCCCTCAGGAGGCTTCCCAGAGGCCAATCCTCTGATCATGCTGTCGTCGATTTCTCTCGTCATGATATCGCTCCTCCTGGTCGCCGGATCGGCGGGATACCCGCTCCCGGGCGGGACGTTCTCTCCGCAGATGGTCTATCTCGCGCTCGTTGGGTTCGCCGGTTCCATGATCTATGCGGTCGAAATCAGGTCGGTCAGCTTCAGGCAGTGCAACTACAGGAAGCAGGTCGCGAACCTGTGCTGGGTCCTGCAGGGGCTGGGCATAGGCGGCATGTTCACGGGGGTGGTGACGAGGAGCAACCTCTTCTCACTGCTCGGAGCGGTCCTCCTCCTCGGTGCGGCCCTGAGCCAGCTGGTGTCCATCAAGATCCTGGAGCTGGCGCACCCGCTGATGTACAGACCCGCGATGACCAAGATGCACTTCAGAATCATGAGATACAACGAGGTCTGCATGCTCCTGGCTTCCGGGTGGCTGGTGTTCGGGTCGCTGATGGGGATGGTCTGGCTGGCGACCGGGACGGGCACCTTCTTTGTCAAGGACTCTTTCATCCACGCCATAGCCATCGGGTTCGTGGGGTCAACCATAACCTGTTTCGCGCCTATGCTCCTGCCCGGACTCTTGGGACACAAGGGGCCGGTTACGGGACTGTCGTTCGGTCCCATCGTCATCCTGAACGCCGGGGTACTGGTCAGAATCGTCGGTGATTTCCAGACACTGACAGCGCGAGCCCCACCCCTCTGGGAGTCCGTGTCTGGCCCCCTGGTGCTGGTGGCGATGGGGTGGTTCCTGGTGATGATCCGAGGGATAGGAAGGCCGAAACAGGCGGCTGCGCAGAGCAGCGTGTCAAGGAAGTTCAGCCTCGCTGAGTCTCGGGGGATTGCGGAAGGGCAGCTCACAGTCTCCACTAGAACGACAAACAGAGAGGTGACGTTCCCGGTCTGGTTCGTCGTTGCGGATGGCTTAATCCATCTCCTGCCCGTCAACGGCTCCTCGACAAGGTGGTACAGGAACGTCTCGAAGAACCCGGGCGTGAAGATCACAATAGCCGGGCACGTCTACCTTGGCACTGCGCAGTCCACTCGGGAGAAGGAGAAGGTGAAGCAGGTGATGGACATCTTCAGGGACAAATACGGGGACAGAAACTGCAGGAATTTCTTCGGAGACCGGACGGATGTGGCGGTGAGCGTTTACGTCCCTTCGCCGTAGCGCTTGTGGCGTCCCTCTCCGAAGCGGGCTCCTCACATGCCTAGGGGAGGGCCTCCTCTGAAGTGCTCTTCCAACAGCTTCTTCTGCGTCTTCCGCAGCGACTCGTAAAGCGTGGGAGGCGCGACATCCATCATTCTTGCTAGGGGTCCGATGCGGATTCTCTTTGGGTAGTCGAAGTATCCGTTTTCGTAGGCAGAGCGGATGAGCCATTCCTGTCGCGTGGTAAGCGCCCTCGTCCTCTTCACCTCTGAAATGTCGCTCACCCTAAAATCGACCCTCAGCCTCCTTAACCTCGCCATGAGCTCTCTCAAGGAATGTTTCGTCCCAAGCACCCTCCACGCGATCTCCCTGCCCGACCCGTTCGATGCGTAAACAAGGAAGCAGTCCGAGTCCGCCACGCACCTCATGACCACTCCTTTCGCTCGCACTATGCCGACAAGTCTGCCGTGGCTCGAATTCGTTATCTCGAGCTCAGATATGTCCGGACTGTTCCGAAGGTACCTGAGTAGCCGATTTTCCAGCTTCCGGTCGACTGTAATCTCGAACAGCTCGAGTATCTCGTCTCGCCTCCGCGTCCCCTTGGAGTTCAGCAGCCTCAACCTCGCTCCGTACCGTCCCGTCACCGCGTCGATCCACTTCTGGTGACCCTCTACAAGAATCGTGGCCTCGATTAGATCCAAGCCTCAATGCCTTCAGCCTTCCGAAACTTAAAGCCTGACACGAAGGCCGAATATGCCTAATTCTGATTAGGTAAAATTCCCATATCTGCTCCGGACATACCTTGGGCCGTGCAGGGCATCCATGATGCGAAGAGCGCGACGAAATGGCTTGAGGGGCAGGTCATTTCGTATCTCTACGGAGGGACAGACGAGCACAGCCTGAGTCGATGCGTGAACAAGCTCATGTCGACATACAGAGTCTCACCGCGAGACATAAAGTCGTTGTTCGAGTCGGTGGAAAACAACCTCACTACCTACTACGGGGGCAGATACCGCCTCGCCTACGGCGCGATGGGAAGGCGATTCGGAGAGACGAGTTTCACAGAGAGCCACCAGAAGAAAGCAATCTTGCAGTCGCTGGGAAACGTAAGCCGAGCGCTTTCGGATTCGAGATGAGGGGAGAGGAGCATGGTAAGACCAGTAGATTACAAGACGAAACCCATCGACCCTGATTTCCTCTCAAAGCCAGACGAGTTCCCGATCACCGGTGAGCATAACGGCCACAAGGTCAGGGCGCAGGGGCTTTCGAGGACGAGCGGCGATGGCAGCCCCTATCCCACCACCCAGGGGATACATGGCAGTCAGGTGGCGGTGGACTGGGAGACGTGCATCGCCGACGGAGTATGCATGGATGTCTGTCCCGTCTTCGTCTTCGAATGGGCCCTCACCCCCGGCCAGGCAGGGACGGGGAAGGACAAGATAATCGAACAGAACACGGACGAGTGGAAAAGCTACCGGACCGATAAGTCAGAACCGATAAGGGAGCCGGACTGCATCTTCTGCATGGCGTGTGAAACCAGCTGTCCAACCCAAGCCATCAAGATCACCCAGCCCTAAAGCGATTAGAGGTGTGAATAGACTAATTGGTTGCTGACGAAACGCGCTTGGACGTCTGTCCCGGCTGCCAGGACCCCATCGACCAGTGCAGGTGCGCTTGTCCGTCGTGCGGCCAGGTCGAGGGGTGCGACTGCGCCATAGGACGAGACATGGCGACGGGAGGATAGAAGGATGAGCTCGAAGACTGTGAACGAACTCAATTGGATGATCGGGGGGGCCCAGGGGAGTGGGGTCGACCTCTCAGCCAGTTCGTTCGCCAGGTCGTGCGCCCTCGCGGGCCTCTGGGTTTACGGGACTAGGGAGTACTACTCGAACATCAAGGGCCTGCACAGCTACTTCGAGATCAGAACGAGCGGCCGGCAGATAAGGTCCAAGGTCGAGGGGGTGGACCTTCTCGCGACTTTCGACGCTGAAACCGTAGTCAGGCACGCAGACGCAGTCAATCCGGATGGCGGGATAATCTACGACCCTGCGGTCTCCCAGACGCCCATCGAGAAGGTCGATACGCTCTACAAGGACGAGGTGAGGCAGATTCAGGCCAGGCTCGCCCAGGAGGGACTCGGTTCGGACGTCGACGCGATTCTGGAGGAGGCGAAAGGGAGGGGGGTCAAGCTCTTCGCCATCCCGTACGGCGCCCTGATCCAAGAGATTGCCAAGCGCCTGGAGACGTCAGAGCTCACTCGACTCAACAGGATTGTGAACGTCCTCGCCGTCTCCGTCTCTCTTTCTCTGTTAGGTCTCGACAGGCGCTACATGGAGGAATCGGTGCGCCAGGCCTTCGCAGCTTCAAGGAAGCAGAAGCTTGTAGAAATGAACCTGGCCGGGGTAGATAGGGCCTACGAGTTCGCCAAAGAGAAGTTCGGCGAGGGAGGCCTTCCTATCAGACTCGCTCCCATCCAGAACAAACCCAGGATGTTCGTGGTGGGGAACCAGGCCGTCGCCCTGGGGAAGATGGCCGGGGGCTGCAGGCTGCAGACCTACTATCCCATCACCCCGGCGAGCGACGAGAGCGAATTCCTCGAAGCCCATGAGAATTTCGACCTGCTAGGCGGGGAGTCCAACGACGGCAAAGGCTCGATCGTGGTCGTGCAGACGGAAGACGAAATCGCAGCCGTCACCATGGCCATAGGCGGGGCGCTCGCCGGTACCAGGGCGGCCACCTCTACCTCCGGGCCAGGTTTCTCCCTGATGGTCGAAGGAATGGGCTGGGCGGGGATGAACGAAGTGCCTGTGGTGGTTACCTTGTACCAGAGAGGCGGACCATCGACCGGCATGCCGACCAGGACGGAGCAGGGCGACCTGAAGTTCGTCCTGAACGCCTCTCACGGGGAGTTTCCGCGGATGGTCCTCTGCTCGGGGGACATGGAGGAGTGCTTCTACGACGCCTTCAGGGCCATGAACTACGCGGAGAGGTATCAGCTCCCAGTCATCCACTTGGTCGACAAGGGGCTCGCCAACAGCAACATGACGATACTGCCCCCCGACCCGAACTTGGTAGACATCGAGAGGGGGAAGCTTATCCTGACTAGCGGCGGTGGTGCGCCCAAGGACGGGGAATACAGGAGGTTCGCGCCCGCCGAGGATGGTATCTCGCCGAGGGCAGTGTTGGGTCTCAAGGGGTACAGGTTCTGGAATACCGGAGACGAGCACGACGAGCTCGGCCACATAAACGAGAACTCCGAGAACAGGATAAGGATGATGAAGAAGAGGATGTCGAAGTTGGAAACCGCAGACAGGGAGATACCTGTGACCGAGAAGGTCGGCTTCTACGCTGCCGCGGGGCGTCCTGACGTCACCCTCGTCAGTTGGGGGTCGTCGAAGGGCGCCATCCTCGAAGGGATGGAACTGCTGGAGAAGAGGGGGATCAAGGCAGAGTTCCTCCAGATCAGGCTCGCAAGCCCGTTCCCCGCGCAGGCGGTGCGCGAGAGGCTGTCAGAGGCGAAGCTGGTCATAGACATAGAGCAGAATTATTCGGCCCAGATGGCGGCCGTCATAGCGGAGAAGACACAGATCAACATCAAGCACAGGGTTGTAAAGTTCAACGGACGGCCGATATCGTGTAACGAAATCTATGATTCGGTTAGACAGATCGTGGCAAGACCTGAAGCTAACGAAAGGGTGATCCTCACACATGGCGCTTAAGCTGGCCGACGTCCGGACGGACCTACACAACGACTGGTGCAGCGGCTGCGGTGACTTCGGGATCGAGGCGTCGCTTCAGATGGCGCTGACTGAGATGAACGTGGACATACACAGGGTCGTCATCTTCTCAGGGATAGGCTGCCATGGCAAGATCGTCCACTGGACCAACGCCTTCGGGATTCACACACTTCATGGGAGGACGCTCCCCTTCGCGCAGGGCGCGAAGCTCGCCAACCCCGGGTTGGAGGTCATCGCCATTAGCGGGGACGGGGACGGCTACGGCATCGGGGCGGGGCACTTCGTTCATTCGGGGAGGCGGAATGTGGACATGACGTACATCGTCCACGACAACGGAGTCTACGGGCTCACCAAGGGGCAGGCCTCTCCGACCCAGAAGCTAGGCGAGCAGACGAAATCCCTCCCCCAGCCGAACATAAACAGCGCCGTCAACCCCATAATGCTCGCTCTCGCGGCGGGGTACACTTTCATCGCTCGCAGTTACGCCTTCGACAACAGGCACCTGAAGGACACAATCAAACGAGCAGTCGCCCACCGAGGCTTAGCCCTTGTGGACGTCCTTCAGCCCTGCCCCACGTACAACGACATCGAGACCAAGGCCTTCTACAGCGGGGAGGATAGGCCCGACCCGTCTACTCACAGGCCGGTACCACGGGTCTACGACATCGAGAAGACAGGCTACAACCCGTTGATCACGACAGACATGACAAACGAAGACGTGGACAAGAAGACGCTGGAAGTAATCAGGATATCCAATGAATGGGGGGACAGGATACCCGTCGGCGTCTTCTACCAGAACGAGAACGTCCCCACCTACGAAGACAGGATAATGCGCAGGGTCCCCTTCTACCTCGACCAACCCCCCGCCACCCAACAGATCCAGCTTCAGAACAAGAAGTCGGCGGTGGACCTCTCCAGCCTCCTGAAGGAGTTGACCATAGGGGGTTGAGGTCGCGTGAACGAGAGGCAGGGCGAGCCCGATTGCCAGATCATGCGGATTACCTGATCGTCGGCGGAGGCGTGGCGGGAGGGCATGCGGCCTATGCGATTAGGAAGCACGACAGGACTGGGAGGATAGTGGTCGTCTCCGATGAGAGGCAGTTCCCGTACGACCGCGTCCCTCTGTCCAAGGAATTCCTTGCGGGGAAGAGGAAGAGAAAGGAGCTCTTCTTCAAGGGGAACTCGTACTATTCAAGGAACAAGGTGGAGGTAATCAGGGAGCGCAGAGCCGAGGCGCTCGACATTTCGAGCAAGACACTGCGGCTTGACAACGGGCAGGCGTTCTCTTACAAAAGGCTGCTACTTGCGACAGGGGGGCGCCCCAGGAAGCTGCAGTTGCCCGGGTCGGACCTCGCTGGGATCTATTACCTGAGGACGCTCGAAGACTGCGACGCCATAAGGAATGCTTCGTCAGGGGCCGGCGAGGCCGTAATCGTCGGGGGTGGGTTCATAGGATGTGAGGTCGCTGCGACGCTCCGCGGCAGGGGCCTGAAGGTTACCCTCGTGGAACTGGCCGACCATCTGCTAGGGGCAGCGATCGACGAAAAGACCGCCGGCTGGATTCAGGGATATCACGCCAAACAGGGTGTGAAGGTCCTGACCAAGACGACTGTCAACGAATTCGTTGGCAAGGACGGGCGGGTGACGGGCGTGAAGCTAGGGGGCGGCCTCGTGGTCCCCGCAGACCTCGTGGTTGTGGGGGTGGGCATAATACCGAATATTGAGGTTGCCCAAGAGGCGGGCCTCAAGGTGGACAGGGGCGTCGTCGTCGACGAGCGCCTCAGGACGAGCGCGACGGGCGTGTATGCCGCTGGGGATGTCGCAAGGTTCTACAGCCCAATCCTCAAGCGCGTCATGAGGGTGGAGCATTACGACTTGGCAGAGAGGCAGGGCGCCGTCGCTGGGTCGAACATGGCGGGCAGAAGGGCTACTTTCGAGGAGCTTCCCTATTTCTTCTCCAACCAGTACGACCTCGAGATAAACGCGTACGGAGACCTGTCCAGCCGGACGTCTACAGTCCTCAGGGGGGGCCTGAATTCCAGCGCGGGTTTCTTACAATTCTACTTCAACGGGAATGTCCTCGACGGGGTCCTCTCCATAAATCGGGATTGGGATGAGATAGAGAAGGCCAAGGCCCTGGTCGAGCGGAGAAAGGCGATTGCCGACCCTTCGGCGGTCGGGGATGAATCGAGGGCCCTGAGATAGATGATAAGAATACAGAAGTCAATCTACGACGAAGCCGAGCCCTCGGACGGAAAACGAATCCTCGTGATGAGGATTTGGCCGAGAGGCATCTCGAAAAGCAAGGTCGATGTCTGGATGAGGGATCTCGGGACCCCGAAGGAGCTGATAAGGCAATGGAAGGACGGAAAGATTTCCTGGAACAAATTCGCGGCCAAATACAAAGAGAGCCTGAAAGGGAAAGAGGGGCTTCTCAGGGGCTTGGCGGAAGAGTCCAGAAAGGGAACGATCACGCTGCTTTGTACAGAGAAGGACCCGACAATCTGCCACAGGTCTCTCCTGAAAGACGCGATAGAGGGGACCTCGAGGGCTGGATAGTCTCATGCGAACGAAAGGAACGGAACCAGAGCTCCGGAGAAGCCTGAGGAGGCTGGCTTGGCAGGACGAGAATTGCCTGGCGTGTGCATGGTTCTCACCCAACGATCCGATCAACGCCGACTTGCTGGAGCGCGGAAAGTGCGTTCATCCGAAGCTAAGGGAGTACAACCTGATAGTCTCAGGACGCGACTGGTGCAATCTCTTCGAGGAGACAACACGGCAAAACATCGATGACCTTCAGGAGAAGGCTATGAAGGCAGAAGAGGAACTAGGACTAGCGCACAGCAGGGCCGAGACGTCGCGGCGGGGTAAGTGAAAGTTGCCTGGCGAATTCGTGAGGGTCGCAAGCAGAAACGAAGTCCAAGAAGGCAAGATGAAGGAAGTCAGCGTGGGTGCGAACAAAATCATGCTGGCGAATGTCGGAGGAGAGTTCTTCGCGATGGGAAACTCGTGCACCCACATGGGCGGACCTCTTGCACGAGGGAGATTGGAGGGCCACGTAGTGACCTGCCCGTGGCACGGCTCGCAGTTCGACGTCAGGACGGGAGCAGTGGTCCGGTCGCCGGCGGAAAAGCCCCAACCATGTTACGAGGTGCGGGTTGAAGGAGAGCACATCCTGCTCAAGACGACTTGAGCTACACGTAGCCGAGAGCAGCGCCCCGGGTCCCTGTCGAAAAACGCGATAGAGGAATCCGCGGGGCTAACTGGCGTCGGACCCCGCATGTCCGCCCGTGTCTTGGCGGCATAGCTAGAAGGGCATCTGCAACATGACTGCGAGGAGTAGAATCACCAGCATCAAGACTAGGTTGGCGGCCGAGACCAACCGGCTCCTCTTCCTGAGCGCTTTCAATTCTTCGAGCCTCTTCTCCCTGGCGAGTTGGATGATCTTCTTCCCAAAGTAGACGTTATGCACGTAGATGAGGAGAACGAGCGCGCCTACAAGTATCACCTTGAGGAGAAGGATGTTCCCTGTGGGGGTGTCGAAGAGGGCAGCGGTCGAGGGGAGGTACCAGGACGCGTTGTAGATGCCTGTGAGGACGAGTATGACCAGGACAATGTTGGTCATTCTTCCGAACCGCTTTGCAATCACCCCCGTAATCCGAGTCCGCTCCGACTCGTCGGCCGTCGTCAGCCGGGACGAAGGCACGACCACCAGCCACATGAAGAACGAGCCGCCCACGAAGAGGACAGCCATGAGGAGGTGGACCCAGAGAATGACGGCGTTCAGGACTTGAGGCAGAATCATGATGAGTCGAATAGGATCGGAGGCGCGGATTGTCTTGGGATTAGGCGTGAGACTTGGGAAGACAAAGCTAGTCTAGTCAACACGTGTTGGGAGAAGGCACGTCACTGTCAGCTCGTTCTTTTGTCGAAGGCGTAACTGCGAGCGATGAAAGTGTACCCCGCCGCGAGAGCGAGCATTATGGGGTTGACGGCGCTGTT
>JAFLZE010000080.1 GCA_029785685.1 Nitrososphaerota archaeon
CACCGGGTACCTCGGCAAGATGCTACAGGAGTACTTCGGCTCTGGCGAAGAATGGGGGATGAATATCACCTACGCGACGTCGCCGCGCCCCCTGGGGACGGCGGGGCAGCTGAAGGCGGCCGAGCCGAAGGTCAGGGGGAGGTTCGTCTGCATCTACGGCGACCAGCTCCTCGACTTCGACCTCGGGGAGGCGGTCGACTTTCATCTGAAGAAGAAGGCGGCGGCCACTATGGTCCTGATGAAGTACAGCACCGAGCTGAAGTACGGCTTCATGGAGACCGACGGCGACGGGAGGCTGGTGGAATGGAGGGAGAAGCCTACCATATCAGGGTACATCAACGTCGGGTGCTACGTCATGGAGAAGGAGTTCCTGAAGTACATCGCCTCCGGGAAGGTCTATGAAATGAACGACGCGTTCAAGGAGGCAGGGTCGAAGGGGGCGCGGATCTACGCGGTGAAGGTCGAGGGCTCCTTCATGGACATAGGCGACAGGAAGTCCTTCAAGGAAGCCAATGACTTGTATACCAAGGACCTCCAGGACGGGGGTACCCGACCACGAAGGTAGTCGTGTTCGAGGACGAGGGGATCGCTGGTTTCGGACCCCTCGTCCGGCTGAGGCACGCCAGCCTCCTCCGCTGGGGGGTGAAGACCCTCCTCGCCGCCCTCCTGGAGCGGATCCCTGATGCCAGGGAACCGATACTCTGGGGGAGGCCGGAGCTCGCCACCCTGTCCAGGGATGCCACCGGGATGCAGTACAACGAGAAGGTCCGGGGGCCTGCCTTCTTCGTGAACGCCCGGGCCAGGCCCACACGGGGGCTCGTCTCTCCCGCGTCCTCCTCCGGCCCGTTCGCGGCGGTAGCAGGGGGGGCCCTCGTCGCCGCGCGGCTCGACGCCGCCCCGTTCAGGCCCGGGGTGCTGACGAAGGGCGCGGTCTCACAAGCCGTCAAGCAGGCGGAGAAGGTCGCGCCTCCTCAGGACCCGCTCTTCAGCGGCTACTGGGACTTGGTCGAGAGCAACGGGCTCGCCATCGCGGAGCAGTCGAAGAGGTTCGAAGAGCCCCTGGCACTGCCGAGGGAGGCGGAGGTGAGGGGGCCCGCCACAAACCTGATGGTAGAAGGGACGGCGGAGGTGGAGGGGAAGACTACGTTCGACGCGAGGCTTGGGCCCATCGTCATCGACAGGGGGGCGTCCGTGGAGAGCTTCAGCAGGATAATGGGGCCGTGCTACATCGGCCCCAGGACGAAGGTGTACTCGGCCCTCATAGGGGGCGGGACATCCGTCTTCGAAGGGTGCAAGGTAGGCGGGCAGGTCGAGAACTCGATAATCATGCCGTACACCAACAAGGCGCACCACGGATATGTCGGCGACTCGTACATCGGGTCCTGGGTAAACCTCGGGGCCGGGTGCACCTTCAGCAACCTGAAGAACACCTACGGGACAGTCAGGCCGACCGTGGCTGGAGAGAGGGTGGACAGCGGGATGGTGAAGCTTGGCCCCGTGGTGGGGGACATGGCCAAGCTCTCCATCGGGGCCCTCGTCCACGCCGGGAGGTCGGTGGGGACCGGGTCGCACGTCTCGGGGCTGGCCAGCTCGGACGTCCCGAGCTTCACTTACTTCGACGGGGTGGCCGGGAGGAAGGTCGAACTGGTCCTCGAGTCGGTCCTCGAGACGCAGAGGAGGATGATGGAGAGGAGGGGGCTCGTCCTTTCCAGGGAAGAAGAGGCGGCGATAAGGGGGGCGTTCGCGGACACGTCTCAGGAGCGGAAGAGGGCCGGCGCAAGGAAAGGGAAGATAGGCTGGACGGCGGCGTCTTCTTGACCGGGGAGGCAGTCATGCTTTGAAGGACCAGTTCGAGGGTCAGCCGCGGGTGGACAGGTCCGACGTCTACTCCGCCTACCGCGAGTGGCCCGCCCTGGCGCGGCAGGGGCTCGCAGTGGACGCTCCCTTCTCCGGGGGGACGTACTCCCGCGTCGCTTTCCTCGGGATGGGAGGGTCGGCGTCCGCAGGCGACATAATCTCCGGGTGGCTCTTCGCGAGGGACGGAAGGGACGTCTCTGTGTACAAGGGGTCACTCCCCGGAGGGGACATGAGGGGGACCCTCGCCCTCGCCTGCAGCGCTTCCGGGGGGACGCTGGAGACGATAGGGATGGCGAAGTCGGCGATGCTGAGGGGGGCGGACGTGGTCGTGGTGTCCGGCGGAGGAGAGCTGAAGGAGCTGGCGGAGGCGTCCAACATCCCGTTCGTCGGGCTCCCGACAGTGAGGGCGCCCCGCTACGGCACCCCGGCTATGCTGTTCGCCTGCGTCAGGGTCGTCGACGCCGCCCTGGGGCTCTCCGCTAGGGTCGAGGCCGAACAGGCCGCGGAGGCGCTCGGGTCGGAGTGGAAGAGGCTGTCCGCCGACGTCTCGGCGTCGAGGAACGCCGCGAAGTCTCTCGCCCTCGCCGTCCGGGAGTCCACCCCCAAGGTTTACGGGACGCGGGTGACGAGGGGGGTCGGGGTCAGGTTCTGCAACTCGGTCAACGAAAACGCGAAGACCCACGCTTTCTTCGAGGAGGTCCCGGAGGCCATGCACAACGACGTCGAGACCTGGGAGAGCCCGGACCCGCGTTTCGTCCCGGTCCTGCTTCGCTGCTCTGCCGACGACCCGAAGATGTCGACCAGGATGGGGTGGTTCGGCTCGGCGATCAAGCAGAGGGGAGCTGACCCTGTCACCGTGGAGGGTTCGGGCCCTACACCCCTGGCGGAGCTCGTCACCATGGCCTACAAGCTGGACATGGCGTCTTACTATCTGGCCGTGCTGAGGCGCGTGGACCCCCTCCCTACCCGGCTCCTGACGAAGCTCAGGCAGAGGCTGGGCTCCAAGTAGAGAGAGTCTATCTTATCCCGACGAGCTGTGCCAGCTCCTTCCTAGAGCTCGCCCCCAGGACCTGTGCGGCCCCCTCCGGGGACACTTCGTTCGCGTATATCCCGCCTCCCAGCTCCAGTCCGGTCCACTTCTCCCTCTTGGGGTAGACCTCGATGTGCCAGTGTATCTGCTTCGTGGTCTTCTTCTCCGACGAGCTGTGGAAGACCATCGTGAAGTTCGGGGAGTCGAGGGCCCTGGCCAGCCCGCCGAGGGTCGACCTGAGCATCAGCGCCAGGTCCATCATCTCCTTCTGGGACAGCTTCAGCAGGCTCGTCATGTGCCTCTTCGGGTAGATCCAGAACTCGAAGGGGTGCGTCGACACCCAGGGCGCGAAGGCCAGGAAGAAGTCGGTGGCGAGAATCTGCCTCGGCCCTCCCGTCTCCGCCGTCACCACCTGGCACATCGGGCAGACCCCCAGGTCGTTCAGGGAGGTCTGGACGGTGTCGGCTTCCTCTTCCACTGCAGGAGGGACCCTCGGGGTGGTCACCATCTGGATGCTGGGATGGACCGCCGTGGGGGGGCCGTCCTTCTCGCTGTTCACGTAGACCAGGGCGTAGCTCACCCCTTTCTGCGAGTAGAGCCACCTGACCTTGTCCTGCAGGGAGGCGAGTATGTTCGTCCACTGCTCGATGTCCATCTTTGAAAACGGCTGGTCGTGCTTCGGGGTCGCCACCAGCACGTAGTGGTACCCCACAGCAGGCTCGCTGTAGTGAGGGGGCTCCCCGTACGAGGGAGGCGCGGTCGGGACCACGAGGGGGCTCTTCGCCGGGAAGATCCTCACCGACCAGTTCTTCACGACGTCTCCTTCGGAGTCGGTCTGCTTCAGCAGGGTGTCTCCCCGCCTGACGAGGACGAGGTCCGCCGGCGGGGTCATCTCTTCGTTCCCCGCGCAGTAGTTGCACTTCTCTGCCCGCTGCGGGATGACCTGGCCCGGCTTCAGCCCCCTGTCGGGGAGGATTATCGAGAGCTTCTCTGTGAAATAATCTTTCCTGATCTCGACCATAGGCGCGCCTGCGCGCCTGACACGATATTAGCCTTTGGAGGCAGACGGGGCGGGCCCCCTGCTCCCTCTCCTCCGAGCCGAGGCGCCGGGGCTCGAGTCGGGAAAAGAAACAAATGGGGACCAGGGGGCCCCTGCCTCGCGAGCATGAAGGCCGGGTATGTCCTCCTCGACGGGTGCGGTGACAGGCCCGTCCCTGGTCTGAACTTCGTCACCCCCTTGCAGGGCGCGTACACCCCCAACCTCGACAGGATAGCTTCGAGGTCGAAGCTGGGGACCGTCACTTCGGTCGGGAGGGGGATAGCCCCCGAGTCGGACATCGCAGTCTTCAGCATGCTCGGATACTCTTTCGGCGCGGGGTACCCTGGGAGGGGCGTGGTGGAGGCGGTGGGCTCCGGGATGGAGATGAAGGACGGGTACCTGGCTCTGCGGGCGAACCTGGCGTCCGCGAGAGGAGACGTGATAGTCGACAGGAGGGCGGGGCGGGACCTGACCCAGGACGAGGCGGAGCGCCTCGCCAAGGACATCGGTCGGGTGTCGCTCGCGGGCGCCGAGTTCGAGTTCAGGGCGACCGTGTCTTACCGCGGCGTGCTCGTGGTCAGGGCCGGGCGTCCCCTCTCGGCGACGATCACCAACACGGACCCGGCGTACTCTAGGGTCGGCGGGTTCGGCGCCGCGAAGGAGACCAAGGGGACGGACAGGGTGGCGAAGAGCGTCCCGGAGACGAGAGACGCGGGCGCGGTGAGGGCCGCCGGGCTGGTCAACGAGTTCACGGCCAAGGCGGCCAGGGCGCTTCAGAAGAGCGAGGTCAACGCCGAGAGGGTGGAGGCGGGAAAGCTCCCGGCCAACTGCGTCCTCCTCCGCGACGCCGGGGACCACGTCCCTGTCCTCCCGCCCTTCGAAGAGAAGTACGGGCGCAGGGGGACCGCGCTGGTGGAGATGCCGGCCGAGGTGGGGATCGCGAAGCTCCTCGGGATGAGCATGGTCCCCATAAAGGACAGGCACGACCTGCGGGAGAAAGCCTCGCTGTTCGCATCGGCGGCGCGCGAGGGGGGGCTGGTCTACGTCCACATCAAGGGGCCCGACGAGTTCGGCCACGACGGCGACGCCCGGGGGAAGAAGAGGTGCAT
>JAFLZE010000081.1 GCA_029785685.1 Nitrososphaerota archaeon
CTGGGCCCACCAGCACTCGCACGCTTATAGAGGATGTCACATGCCCCGGAGGCTGGGCTGGTAGCTCAGTCCCTTATAGGGGAGCAGCTTGGCTAGAGCACCCGACTGATAATCGGGAGGCCAAGGGTTCGAATCCCTTCCGGCCCACTTAGAATATTAAGAGAATCCTTTATTACGATAGGTCTGTAATGCTCTGGTATGCCCATCGGGAGCAAGTACAAGCACCTTCTCGAAGAACCGGACGTTAGACGATGGTTCGAGAACCTAGAAGCGAAGTCTGTCATAACCGCGACGGTCTATCTCAGGACCCTTGGTCTATACTGCGACCTAACGGAAACGTCCCCCAAGAAGATACTCTCAGAAGCGCGTTCTAAGAGGTTCAGAGACGAGTTCACCGACTTCATCAGGAGGATGGAGAAGGAAGGCAAAGCTGGTTCATACGTGGAGCGTTTCAAGAAGGTCATCCTCTCATGGACCTCATACAACAACCTAGAAGTCAAGCTGAAGGTGAACATCAAAGGCAGCTCTGACACCCCCACCATAGCCAACGAGAGGGTCCCAAGCAAGGACGAGCTCTCCCGGATCCTCAGGATGGCGTCCCCCAGGGGAAGGGTCTCCACAGCCATGATAGCCTTCAGCGGTTTGAGGCCTGAGAGCCTGGGTGATTATCTTGGCACCGACGGAATCAGGCTTGAGGACTTCACCGAAGCCAAGGTGTCAGCCAGCGACGTCAAGTTCGAAAAGACGCCCACGATTCTGCTCGTGAGGAGAGCCCTGAGCAAAGCGAGGCATCCATATTTTACGTTCGTGGGGAGCGAGGCAATCGACTACATCTCGGAGTCTCTTCAGGAGAGGATGAAGCAAGGCGAGAAGCTGACCCCCCAGAGCCCGCTACTGGCATTCGACCCCAGAGGCGTGAGGAAGAACCACTTCCTGCGGACCACCCTCGTAACCAGGGACATCAAGGAGGCAATTCTCAAGGCCGGATTCTCTTGGAGGCCCTACGTCCTGAGAGCCTACTGTGACACCAACATGATCGTAGCGGAGTCGAAGGGGCACATCTCCCACCCGTACCTCCAGTTCCTGATGGGGCACAAGGGAGACATCGAGGCCAGGTATTCGACCAACAAAGGGAGGCTCCCGCCCACCATGATAGAGGAGATGAGGACTGCCTACAAGAAATGTGAACCACTCCTTTCGACAAAGGCAGAGACAGCTAGCGAGGAGCAGATCAGGAAGACCATGAGGGAGCAGTTCCTCATCGTGACCGGATTCAAGAAGGAGGAGGTCGAGAAGATGAACCTCGAAAAGATGAGCGACCAGGAGCTCCAGAACGCCGTCAGGCAGAGGCTGGTCGGGATGATGACGGGCAACGGCTCCAGGCAGAAGGTGATTCCGGTGCAGGAGGTCAGGTCGTACATCGGACAGGGGTACGAGTATGTCGCCTCGCTCCCTGACGGCGGGGCGATAGTCAAAATCCCCTTCTGAAGGCTTGCCTGCACCAGCCGACCCCTTTCAGGCTCGGCCTTCGCTCCGGGGCAAATTCACCCCCCGCGATGCCTGACGGCACAGCTCGCTTGCGCTCGCTTCGCTCCCCCCTCTCTGCCCCTCCGCTCGCCCTTCGCCTTCACCCCGCCTCGAAGCGGGGCCCTCGCTCGCTTACTCGCTCGGGGGGTGTCGGCTGGTGCAGGCTCGCCAGGGAGGGGGGAGAGGATTGGGCTCCAATTGGCAAATGGAGGATAAGACTCAGACGATACACTCCAAGGGAGAAAAATACGTGCTGCCTTGGTTTTCGACAGGGTAACGGGTTATACTTCGGCGCTCTTTCGCCAATGAGTCACATAACACTAGCATGGCATGAATCGTACGAGCAGCCTCTAGTCGCGCGTGTTACGCCGAAACAGGAAGGTGACTATTACGCCCATTGGGAGCACGAAAGCTATTGCAGATGTGGCGACATCCCCTGCCCCTGCGAAGACCAAATTAGTCTGGTACCTTGTTTGAAAGGTGCATGACGCTCCCAAATGGAACAACGAATAGGTGAAAGTTGTAGCCATCCAGACTCGCGAAAGGAGGACAGGCCACCAAGAATCCGCTTCCGCTACGACCAAAGTTCAACACGAAGGGAATCACAGAGCAAACAGGAGGAAAGCTATGGATGCCACTGAAATGGCCCCTGGTACAAGGGATTCTCGAAATTCGGACACGAATTATCTGCCGTGAGTTGCGTTCGATACCATGGGGCGGAACAACTATTGTGTGCTGCTTATCCACCCTTCAGTCCATGCATTACCACTGGCTGCAATCGTGCCAGTGTTTGTGTTCTGAGTGCTTTGGTCTACGTAGTACGCTTGGATGGGGTTCGAGTTGATGTTAATGTTCTCGCAAGGACCGCTCGGATCACAGATGTTGCCAGTGAAACTTATCGCACTGCCGCTTTGAGAGAATTTTGGAATCTGACACAAATAGCTACCACTATCGTAATAGCCAGAAGTGCATTGCGAGTTGTTCGCAGGCGACTCGAAGATGTACCACCCATAAGTCATGCTGCCAACTTCGCGACAAGCAATGTATTGCGTCTTGTAATTCGACCCAACAGTCCACTCTTCGGACCACTGGTCCCCTGCTGGACCGTTTGTCCCACACTGCGCATTCCCTGTGATGGTAGTCGTCATCGTTATTGTCTGACCTGGACCGGTTATCCAGCTTGGTGGAGACAACGGCGTAAAGCTTCCTCCTGGACCCAAAGACTCTACAAACAATGACATGTTGTAGCTGTTAGCCACTGATGGGGGCGTCAAATATCCGCCTGCCCAGAGGATTCCGCCTTGGGTAAGGAAGGCCGTGGGATTGCTGTTGGTGTTATTCGCAACACCGGTCCATTCAGCAAAGGCGCAACAGGCCCCGTCTTTACTCGCCCCCAGAGACGTTGAAATTGTGTTGGGAACTTGGACATTGCCATATGCTTCGACTACGTTCGTAGTCGATGTGCAAACCCCGAAAATTTCGTAAGTGCAATATTGTGCAGAGTAGCCACCGTAATTCGCGCTCGCTTTGCCATTGGTCATATTGAAGCCGGATTTCAGGTTGTTCTCGAAGTACAAACTTTGGATGGAATTGTTGTCGTGATATACATTAGCGACTATCGCCGAGTTCCCACCTAGTGAATAGAGAACGACAGTTTCGATTGGCGATGATGTGGCTCCCCAAGTATAACCAAAGCTACTGTAAGGGTCGACATGGTACTGAAGCCCATCCGCGAGTTCCTTGAATTGGGCAGACCCCTCGATGAGGGGGACCAAGGCGTTTCCCCAAGAGGTTATGTTCGCATCCCCTGGATATCCCGGTCCCAAACCCGCATTCAGGTTTGCGGACACGGATGGTTGCTGAGCTCCAACCGGGTGTACAACCAGTCCCAGAGGCACGGAGAGCAAGATCAAGATGGCGATTATCGACCAGGGCTTCTTTGTTCCGGATGTTTTGTAGTTTCTCGAGATCATTTTTCAGCCTCTGAAGCCTGAAAGAGTCACGTTGTCAAAGTACATGTGCTGGATGGTGTGGTTTGACGTCAACACATCGACCTCGATCTGACCACTAAGGTTCGGCGAAAAGAAGATGATTGTTACTATTGAGGGTGTGTCTGGACCCCGGGAGAATCCGAAGCTGGAGTACGGGCTGATATGGTATGGAATCCCATCCGCGAGAGACCTGAACTGAGAATTATTCTCGATCATTGGGACCAGAGAATTACCGAGCGTAGAAACCTCTTGGTTTCCCGGATACCCCGCGGGTAGACTGGCAGAATTACTTTGGAGCTGTGTTGCCGAACTTCTTTGAATGAGGTTGGCACTGAAAATAGTCATCCCAATGAGAATCACCGCGAATATCGAGAAGACCTCAACACCCCGCTGAGGTGCCAAAATAATCATCGTCATTAGAACGGGACGCCAACTTAGGCTTTATTCCCAGCGCTCGGAACAAAGTATTTAGGTATGTGTTTAGTTGTTTTGGATGTCTCACGAATTTCTTTAGAGGATTTCTATTGATGGCATAAGAGGGCACTGACAACTAAAAATTACATATGAACCAAATCAACTTTCGATCGATGTCTCGGGCATCGCTGCTACTTGCGATAACCTTCGCGCTCGCCATCGTTAATACATTCTTTCTGACCGTACACCTCTTGTTTCTTTTCGGCAACACGGGGTTAGTTTCTTCCCAAGGCTCCGGGTTTCAAGCCGGCCTTCTTTCACTGATTTCATCCACAGACCCCGTTTACCAGTTCATATTGAGTAACTCTCTGACGCTTTCAGCATCCAGTTGGTTGCTGGTAGGGGGTGTTTGGACATGGAGAGGGAAGATGAGAACACGCTGGGAAACGCTCGGCTTTGACTCGGATATTTTCGACCTCTTCCTAAAGATGAAGGGGGCAAAGACGAGAATGAGCCTCCTTGACTCGCTGTCGAGGCCGAAGGATAGGATGCAACTTGCCCAAGAGCTTGGACTCGATTGGAAAGCCGTAAACTACCATGTTATCCTACTATGCAGATACGGACTAATCAACGAGAGCGACGCCTTTGGCAAGGTCAAAATCTACCGCCTCACGAAGCAAGGGGAAATCTTGCTTCAGCTTCTAAGAGAATTCAACGGGTTGACCCAGGACGCACCCAACTTGCCAGCTTCGAATTCTGCCAGCGTCCAAAATCAGGTACGGCCATAGCCAAGTTCAAGAGGGTTCGAGTTGAGCGGGTGGAAGAGTTGAGCGGATAACACTTTGAGCACTATGCTCAGAATCAAATTACAAAGTTGCCTTCGGTAGGAGATATTGCAAAGCCGTTCAATTGCATACACCGGCGTAACATGGCACAACTACAACTAAGAGTAGACACGAGCCTATCGCTCCCAGGATTCGCTTAAACAACTAACTGCATCCCTTCCGGCCCACCTAGGAAACAGCTTATGATTGACTCACCGATAGGCGGAGCTAGATCCCGGCAAGAGGGTGG
>JAFLZE010000082.1 GCA_029785685.1 Nitrososphaerota archaeon
AGCCAAGCCCTATTGGTTAAACGAAACCCTATTCTGAGCTATTTTGCGACGGCGACGATCGACGCCGTCCGGTGTACCGTGCCAGAAACGGACCCGAATTCGGTTCGAGTCCTGGGTTTTGGATGCACCGCAGATCTCGTTCCCTGATGAGTCGTAGTAGCAGCCGTACTTCTCTATGCAATCGTCCACGAACTGCCCGATAGGGACGGGCTGTATCCTCCCGGTCGAATCACGGACAATGATTGGTTCGTCCCTCTGAACAGAGCCGCTCTTGATGACCATGGCGATGTGGGCCCCCCAGGGGTCAGCGTCGCAGAGTACCCCGACGGGGAGGCCGAGCTCCTGGTTCAGCCTCCGGATCAGATAGCGAGTCGACCTCGGCGGTTGGCCCGCGGTGTTAATCAGGATAGCCTTGTATTTCTGGTGGACCCTCTCCTCGATGAACCTGGTGAACAGGCCGCCCTTCTCGATTGCCAGGACGAGTTCCGCGTCCGTGTCCCTGAACTCGGCCGTGGTGAGCGCCGGGCCTATCATCACTCCGTCTGGGTTGGCGGAGAGGTCCGCCAGCTTCCCCTCATATCCAGGGACGGTGTATTCGATCTTCATGTCGCCGAAGATGGCGCTGCGCTCCTCAGGGTAGATGTTCATCCCCTCGCGCGCCATCTGCATCAGCACCTCAAGATCAGTGATCAGCTCGTCAGACTCCGCCTGGTCCTGGAACTCGACGTTGAAGGCCTGGGCCGAATAGAATACGTCTCTAAGGGTCGAAGTGCGTTTTTCGTCCACCAATTTCTTCGCGAAGTAGGCGAGCCACACGAGCTGGGTAAAAGGGCGGATGTGTTTGATGTTCCCAGACGACTTCTTCACCGTCGTGGCACCTAGGACGAACTGCTGCAGCTTCTTGTCGTAGACGATGTTGCGGACAGATCTGCTGGCGAGCGTAAGGCTCGGGAAACGGCCTTCGTCCATGTCGCTGTAAACGCTCTCCCCGAGGTCTCTAAGGAGGCCCTGGGCGACGCTCTGCCTAGACTCCGCCGTACCTGTCGATTGTCTCTTGTTCGCCTTCTTCTTTGCTGGCATTTTCTGTTTCTCCCGCCGCATCTGACTCGGCAACTGCGGCGTCGTTTTCTTCATCTATGACCCCTCCCTCCCCGATGAGCCTGCGGTACTGGGGCAGGTCCTTCTTCCCCGCAAGCTCGGTAGAGAACTGGGCAATGAGCGGCAGGTACTTCCCGTAGATGTTCATCTTCCTCTGGACCGCTTCCATGCTCCCCTTCTTTGAGAGGAAGATCCCGAGCCTCCTCAGAGCCTCCCTTACCGCGTTTCTGATCTCTCTCTGAATCTCGGGCCTGTCGGCGATGTATTCCTTTCCGACTGTCTTGTACGGGATCCTGGTGCTCGCGATGTGGGTGATGACCCCAACCGGGGCGTCCTGGGGGACATGATACCTGCGCCAGTCCACCTCTTCATTCAACACCTCGAAGCTGACGTCGGAGCTCTCGTCGTAAAGAAGGGGGATCCTGTTGGCGAACCTGAACAGTTTGACCCCGGGCTGGAGGACCTTCCCGCCGTAGGCGACCCCCACTTCGATGAGGAACGGGAAACCGGAGTATGAGGACGGGGGCCGGGTCACGATGGTAGAGAACTCTGGCTGCAGTTCCTTGTTGATCCCTGTGAGCAGGATGTCCTCGCCTATCGGGGAGAGCACGGCGGCGTCAGGCTGAAGGAAATCGGGGAAGCGCTGGAGGGCATCGACAAGCGTGACGATTTGAGTCGTGTTCAGTCTCTTGGGGGGGAGCCTGGGGCTCACTCCTGCGAACTCGAGGAACTTCGTTGCGATCCTGTCCCCGACCCGGTGAAAGTGGGTCACCATGAACGTTTTCATGTCGTGCTCTTCCGAGAGCTTGATTATTCTCTTGAAGGCCTCGACGTCCACACCGTAGGGGTGCGGGAGGGTCTCCTTCGGCGGGGACGGCATGGATGTGGTGGCCCTTTCGTAGAAGGTGACCTGCCCCTGGGGATCGACGAAGGTGATGTTCGAATAGCTCGCCACCATCGCTGTCTGCTTGAAGTACTCGGCGATCTTCGCAGAGGATCGGAGGTAATCGCCTTCGAGGATCATGTCGACCCGCGTCCCCGTGGTGCCGTCGGCGTCGCTGTTGAACCTCTTGAGGACCATCGGCCTGTTCTCGCTGATGTCGATCATCATCTGAAAGCCGTACTTCCGCTTGCCGTCGGGGGACGAGATAATCGTCACAGGCTTGTTGGTTGTAATCTGGCCGTAAAGAATCGCCATTGTCCCTCCCAGGCCGAACATCCCTCTGGACTGTCTCAGCACGTACTTTGAGCCGTAGAACACCTTCCCGAAGGCGCTCGGGACATGTTGTGGAGCTACTCCGGGACCGTTGTCGACGACCGTGAGGCGATAAGGCTTGGGTTCGGGTATCTCGGGGTTGGGGTTCTCCGCCATGATCCTGACGTATACGTCAGGGTTTATCCCCGCCAACTCAGCGGCATCGAAGGAGTTCTCAACGAGCTCCCTGACCGCCATGTAAAGGGCACGCGCGGGATTCGTGAACCCCGCCAGGTCTCGGTTTCTGTAGAAGAACTCGGACGGCGATATCTCTGCAAAGGTCGTCCTGCTGCTCACTTCGCCCGCCCACTGAGGGGACCCGTCCCTCTGAATCTAGTACCGTACAACTATCTCCATTTCTCCCTAGCCAGAGCTCCGCCCGCAGGTACTGACGTAAACCGGATATATGCTAATGTTCGAGTTTTCTCAGTTTTTCCTCTATTGCCTCCGGAGACGTACCCTCCCACAGGAACATCCTCTCCATCTTGCGCTTTGTCCTCGCCTTCTGGAGGGTGTTGTACACGTTCTTGTGCTGGCTCCCGGTGGCCAGGGATCTCACAGCGTCCGACGCGAGCTGGACCTCCCCCGCCTCGCCTATTATGGCGACGGTCCTCCCGTAGACGGAAAGCTGACACGATGTCAGCTCTTCGATGACCCTCCGGGACTTGCCCTTCAGCCCGATCACACGCCCTCTTATCCTCTCGAGGGAGTTTGAGCTCCTCCCCGCATAACTCCTGAGGTCGATCACTTCCAGGAGAGTCCCATCCTCCAATAGGCGGGACGCTCTCTGCGGAGAGAACCCCCTCCCGATGGCTTCGATTACCCTGGTGGCGGAGAAAGGGTCCGTCTTGAGCGCTTTCTCGGCTCTCACGGTCACGAGCCCTTCCTTGCTGTCGACCGCGAGACTGACCCCCATTTCCTCCTCGAGGTATCTCTTGGTCGCCCCTTCCCGCCCGATGACAGCCCCCACCCTTTCGACCGGGATTCGCACTATCTGCTCAAAGCTCATTTTATGACGCCCTCCACAACCTCGCCGGGCTCTGCGACCGCGATCCCGCGCTTCCTAAAGAACCTGACCATGTTCGTGACGTCCCTCCTGAGGTATTCCTCTGCCTGGGGGTGCGACGAGAGCACAGCCGAGCCCATATCGAAGAGCACGGCCTTCCCTTCTCGCTTGAATGCGTTGAACTCTGAGAAGTCTGCGTGGACCAGCTTCGCCTTCTTCCATAGGTCCCGGATGGTCTGGAATGCCCAGTCTCTGTCCCCCTCGTCTACCTCTGACTCGGCGAACGTAGGCGCGGGAGCGGGAGGGACCCCGATGTATTCCATGACCAGCACGTTCTTGTGGAACGCAATGGGCTTTGGTACCGCCACCCCGATGGAGTCGGCCAACTGCAGGTTCTTGAACTCCTTCCTTGTCCAAAGGTAGATGGTCTGCCTAGACCCCGAGGGGAGCTTTCCGAACCGCCTGTCCCCCGCGATGTACCCCATCCTCTTTCGGAAATCCGATGCAGAAATCAGATAGATTTTGACCGCAACGGGCCTCCTTTCCCTGTCTTCTCCCAGGTAGACCCTGGCCTCCTTCCCCGCGCTGACGACCCCGTGAAGCTCGGCCAGGTCCTTCCTGGCGATGAGCTCTTCCACCGCCAGCATGGTCGACCTGTCGAAGACCTCCTCGATGACCTTCCTGTCGTCCGAATCCCTTCTCAGATACCTGTTGTCTCGCTCTGAGCGGAGGATCCGCTCCCTGACCTTGCTGGACTCCTCGTCTGACCCTGCCACCCCCCGCCTGAAACCATGGAAAATTTATACATATGAGTCAGCCCGCAAAAATTTCCCGGGGGAAAGCACGAAGCATGCCAGAAACTGAAACAGGTGGACCAAGGCAAGAAGAGGAAGCCGAGGATGGACCGCTCCAGCGGGAGCTGGGCGACTTGAAGAAGCGGAACGAGGACCTTCTGATACGCCTGAAATACGCCCAGGCAGACTTGGAAAACTACCGTAAGAGGATGGACAGGGAGATGAAAGACGCAGGGGAGTCGCTTGCCAAGATCCTCGCGACGAGGCTCCTTGTCGTCCAGGACGAGTTGGACCTCGCAGTGAAGCACGCGCAGGGGGGGACAAGCGGGAAGGAGCTGATGGAGGGGTTAACAATGGTGCAGAGGAACCTCTTCTCTGCCCTGCACGACGCAGGGGTGGAGAGGATAGAAGCCGTGGGGCGGCCTTTCGACCCCTCGGTCCATGAAGCGGTTGCCAAAATCCAGGGAGGAACCCCCGGTCATGACATGGTTGTCGATGAGGTGAGGCCCGGTTTCAAGTTTCGCGGGCAGGTTCTCAGGCCTAGCATGGTAAAAGTTGAATTGGCGGCCAAAGCGGAGGAGAAAGTGAATGAGTAGCGCGAGGGAAAAGATAATCGGGATAGACCTGGGGACGACGAACTCTGCGGCATCGGTCGTGGAGGCGGGGAGACCAGTCGTGATCCCGAGCGCCGAAGGGGCGACGCCTGCAGGGAAGATGTTCCCGTCGGTGGTCGCCTTCACGAAAGACGGACAGCTGCTCGTGGGGGAGCCGGCGAGGAGGCAGGTAGTTACGAACCCGGATGGGACTGTGTTCGAGATCAAGAGGAAGATGGCGAGCGAG
>JAFLZE010000083.1 GCA_029785685.1 Nitrososphaerota archaeon
CTCCGCGGTAATCCTCGCGGGCGCGCTTCTAGACAAGGCTGAAGAGCTCCTCGACAAGGACATCCATCCGACGGTAATCGTAGAGGGCTACACCAAAGCATCGCAGAAGGCAATAGACTCTCTCCGTTCGGTCGCCGAGAAGGTGACCCCGAGCGACAGGGCCCCCCTCGTCAAAGTGGCGCGCACCAGCATGCAGACGAAGCTGGTGGCAAGGGAATCCAAGGATTTGGCCAACCTTGTCGTAGACGCGGTCCTCGGAGTGGCCGAGGAACAAGCAGGCAAGTACAAGGTCGACATAGACAACGTGAAGGTCGAGAAGAAGCCCGGCGGCTCCGTCAACGACACGAAACTCATCAAGGGAATCGTCCTCGACAAGGAGGTAGTCCACGCGGGGATGCCGAAGAGAATCGACGGGGCGAAAATCGCTCTCGTCAACTCCCCATTCGAAATCGAGAAGACGGAGTTCGACGCCAAGCTCAACATCGACGACCCCGCGAAGATGAAGGCATTCTTGGACGAGGAGACCAAGCTCCTCAAGGAGATGGTGGACAAGGTCACAGCGGCTGGTGCCAACGTGGTCGTCTGTCAGAAGGGGATCGACGACGTGGCGCAGCACTACCTCGCCAAGGCAGGAGTCCTTGCAGTCAGAAGGGCCAAGGAGAGCGATATGACCAAGCTGGCGAAGGCGACGGGTGCGAGGATCGTCACTAACTTCGATGACCTCACATCGGGTGACCTCGGGTACGCGGACCTGGTTGAGGAGAGAAAGGTCGAGGAGGACAAGTGGGTCTTCGTCGAGGGGTGCAAGAACCCGAAGGCTGTGACCATACTCGTAAGGGGCGGGACACAGCGCATCGTGGATGAAGGGGAACGCTCGCTCCACGACGCCCTGATGGTGACGAAAGACGTCATCGAGAAGCCGGCGGTAGTTGCCGGAGGCGGAGCAGCGGAGGCCGAAGCCGCGGCCCGAGTCCTGAAGTGGGCTGACAAGCTCTCCGGAAGGGAGCAGTTGGCGGCGCAGAAGTTCGCCGAAGCGCTCGAATCCATCCCCATCGCGCTGGCACTCAACGCAGGGATGGACCCCATCGACGCACAGGTCGAGTTCAGGGCCAAGCATGCCACCGAGAACGGCAAGTGGTTCGGCATCGAGGCCGCTGAAGGGAAGGTCAAGGACATGTACCAGCGCCAGGTCTTCGAGCCTCTCGCGGTGAAAGTGCAGATCATCAGGTCTGCCACCGAAGCGGCGTCGATGATACTGAGAATAGACGACGTCATCGCCGCTGGGAAGTCGAAAGCGCCCGCAGGGCCGCCTGGAGGAGCCGGTGGAATGGGCGGCGAAGGCGGAGACTTCGACTAAGCGCGGGTCACAGACCTAGACGGACGTAAGCTGTCTCACTGCCAAGCTGAGGCTGTGAGGGGCCTCGGCAGGGACAGTCGAACCCAGGCAGGCACGACTCGAGAGAGGCCGGGGATTTTCCCCACCGAATTCCACGAACTTCCCCAGCTTCAAGCGTTAAATATGCTGGAGCCTGATTTCAACAGGATTGCAGCCTCAGGACCAGCGGGCGACAGCTGAGAGGATTCTCCAGGTCGCTTCGAAGATGTTCGCTGAAAGGGGGTTCGCGAACGTCTCGGTGAGAGACATTTGCAAGGAGACGGAAACGACCGCGCCCGTCATCTACTATTACTTCGGGAACAAGAAAGGGCTGTTCGACGCCGTCGCCAGGAAGCAGATTTCGATGTCCGACTTCATCCAGAAGCTAACGCTTGCGTCCAAGGCCGCCGATCCGCGCAAGGGGCTGGAGTCGTTCATCACGACCTATCTTTCGACATTTCCTGAGCACACGTTCGACATCGGGCTCTACATGCGAGATTCTGCCACCATGGACAAGCACAGCGCGCAGAGGGTGTCGGACGACCTGGAGCGGGTGTCTGGGATAGCCGAGGGCCTCGTCGCAAAGGGGATCGCGAAGGGGCTCTTCAGAAGAGCCGACCCGAAGCTCGCTGTGGACTGCCTGATGGGCATGCTGAACAGGGTGATATTCCAGCACATCCACTTTGCGAAGAGCTCCGACCTGGACTCGTACAGCAGATTCGTGACCGACTTCTTCATCCGGGCGATGAAGTAGCTAGAGGTCCACGAAGACCCTTTCTGCAGTGATCTCGATCGAAACCCTCGGCTGCTTCCAGAAAGTCTCCCTCGCAGACTTCCTCCCCCTGGCTTCCCCCGTGTATCTTATGGCGAGCGCCTCGATGTCTTTCTTCGCGTCCCGCTCGTTGGCTATCCGCGCCTTCCCAAAAAGGACCACATAGGGGTACCCTTCGTCAACCAGGAAGCACACCCTGCTGTCTCTCTTGATGTTCTGATACTTCACCCTGTCCGTGGTGGTGTTGATGATGACCTTACCTCGGTGGAGCATGTACCAGATAGGGGTCACTTGAGGGGAACCGTCTTTCATCACCGTCGCTAGCTTCCCGAAGTGCTTCTCTCGAAGGAATCTCGCTACGTTCGGTGCAAGCTTGACCAAGATTCTGATGAGCGCCCCTGCGATGTTTCTAGTTCGCGACGTCCAGCGGCTTGAACTTCGAGACTGTCTCTGACAACTCTCTCTCCAGCCTCTTCTGCCATTCGCCGAACCCCTTGGGGGACTCGGGATAGCCGAGATTGATCTCCACAAGAGCTGCGCTCTTTTTCACCGTGTACCTGAGGCCTCTCGCCAACGGGAGCTGGCTGAGGATCCTGAACCACATGGTCGGGTTCATGAACCGGGCCTGGTTGAACTCCGGGTGCTTCCGCTCGGTGATTGCCAAGACGTCCTCCTCGGACAGGAAGTGCTTCATCCCATAATTGATCTGGTCGTTTGTGACTGTCTGCAGATACCTCCTGAGCACTTCGAAGCTTGCCATGGGGTATCCGTGGGTGCCCATGTACTCGACGTTGTACTTCCACAGCCCCGCCTCGCTGGTGTCCCCGGCCTCGAGGGCTTCCGCTACCACCTTGCCGAGTATGGTCCCGCCGTAGATCGAGGGACTGATCCCGCCTGCGTCTATCGGCCGAGGCATCCACGCCGAGTCGCCTACGACCGCGAACCCGTTTGCCACCATGCAGTCGTTGTGCCGTCTTACCGGGACCTGCCAGTTCCCTTTGGTGTTCCCCGAGTTCGCGTCGTCTGCAGGCTGCGTGTAGTTCTTTATCACTGGGTTGTCGGCCAGATACTTGTCGATGAGGCTCTGGAGGTTGTCGTTGAGACCGAACCTCCTGTTCCTCCTGGCCAGGCCGGAGTGAGAAACCCCCAGCCCGATGTTGACCTTCTTCTTCCCTTTGGGGAAGACCCATGCGTAGCCTGCTGGCGCTATGAACTGGTCAAGGTGGATGATGCAGTAGTCTGGGGAGAAGAAAGTCGGGTCTTCCTTGGAAGGCTCGAAGTCGAGGATGTACCTCCCCGTCCCCACGACGTCGTCCGGGTCTATTTCCTTCTCGATCATGGAAGGTATTGGGAGGAACCGCCTAAGGGTCGAAGAGGAGCCGGTAGCATCTATGACCATCTTCGCCGTGAAGGAGAAGGAAGTGCCGTCGGACTTGCGCCCCGTCACCCCCGTGATCTTATCGCCTTCCGAAAGGAGCCTCTCTGCAGTTGCACCGAATAGGAACTCCGCACCGGACTTCCTGGCGTCGTCGACCTGCCTCCGTGGAGCGAGCTTCCTGTTGAAGAGATAGCCCTCCCCCTCGAACAAGACCTTCGACTTCCTGTCCGGAGAATACACGTAGACGCCTTTCACCGGGTGCTCGAGCTCGGGGGCTCCGTACCTTATCCCGATGTGGTCAGCGAGGTAGTCCAGCGACCGCTTGCTCGTCGCGTCGCCGCAGGTCCAACCGTTGTTGGTCTTCCTCCCAGGCTCCGACTCCTTGTTCCTGTCGACGACCAGGACCCTCGCACTCCCCTTCGAGTTGTAACCGATAGAAGCCGCAGTGATCAGGCCCGCCATACCACCCCCTGCTATGACGACGTCATAGTCGCTCTTGGGCATTTAGTGCGAACGCTACGAAAATGCTATATAAGTGCTTTGGCGTGTTGGGAGCCATGAACCGGTCCGAGGTCGTCGAGCAACTGCAGGACCTCGGCCTCACGAGCTATGAAGCGAAGGCCTACGTCGCTCTCTCAGGCCTTGGACCTTCAGAGCCGAAGAAGGTCGCAAGCGATGCCCGGATCCCCTATCCAAGCGCGTACACGGCCTTGAGGACCCTCGAGTCCAAAGGCTGGGTCGAGCAGGTGGTGAAGAAGCCGGTTACGTATAGGGCCAAGAAGCCAGCCAACGTGAGGGCGATGGTTTCTTCGAGACTCGAGGACACCTTCAAGGAGCTGGAGCGGGTTTACAAGACGGAGCCAACGGAAGATGCAGAGCTTGTCTACACAATACGGGGAAGGAGCAAAGTGCTGGACAAGGTGCACGAGATGTTGAGGGGGGCGAAACAGAAGGTGATTGTAGTCGCGCCTAGCATGGGGTTCGAGGACGCCAAGACAATGGAGCTCCTCGCAGAGTCGGTGAACAAGGGGGTCGAGGTCAGGGCGATTTGCGACGACGAAGGCATAGGACTGCTGCCACCCGGCGTCGAGATAAGGACCGGAAACCACGTGGCGTTCGACCTTCTGGTCGACGACAGCATCGCGCTCATAGGGCTCCCCGACCATTCCGCATGCGGATGGGTCGACAGCCCGGCAGTGGCCAGCCACCTGCGAGAGTTCCTCGAACTGCTGTGGAGTACATCGTCGCCTGCAGGATAGCGGACCAGGACGCGGGTACTGGTCGTCGAGCCCCTGGTTCGTCGAGGTGAGACGCACGACACTCCGCCACCGACCCGAGAAATCTTCGCGACAGTGAGCCCTGACTTTGGCCCGGCGACCGCTCCGCTCGCGGGCTGCAGACATCATCGTCGCGGCGCGCAGCGACCCGCAGTGGTTCA
>JAFLZE010000084.1 GCA_029785685.1 Nitrososphaerota archaeon
CCCTGCCTTTGGTATGGGAGGCTCGTGAACGGAATCTGCGGCTCCACCGGGAACGAGCTCCCGTTGCCGAGCACCACAGGCTGCCTCGCGAGCGAGCCTCCGGGGTATGTCTGGTTGAAGTCGAACATGTCCAGTGGGAGCCCGGAATCGGCTACGAAGGTGTAGAGTGGGACGAGTACGATGCCGAGGACGATGATGACCGGTACGAAATAGAGCTTGTTCGACTTCGACCTCGTGTTCCTCCAGTCAAGGAAGCCGAACACTGCGATGAGAACGCCAAGGAGGGCAATGATTGCCACGTCCGTAGTGTTCAAGCTGCTCGCGGGGGTCCACACGTCTTCATAGCTCTTCGGATAGTACAGTGTCAAGGGGCCGAAGACCAAAATCGACAGCCCGATGAGAATGTAAAGCCAATCGAAGTACATTAAGTTGATTGATTTTCGCGGTGCGGGTCCGATGCCAGTTGCGGAAGCCCCCGTTGCGTTAAGGACTTTTTCTGACATCCGAGGTCTGGGTTCGTCGCCCAATTCTAATAAGCGTTCCGCCATCGCCCATCGTGCGTGGTATAAGAGAGCGGGCTCGATGGTGGAAGCACTGCGAACGTTTATTAGAAGTTCTTGAAGAGTAGGTGTTCACTAACATGGGTTTCAACGACATTGCGGGCTCGCTGAACCAGGTTGGCCAGATTCCTTGGGAGTATGTCGTGGGCTATTTCGTGATAGCCCTGGTAGTGGCATTCGTCCTGGGAAAGAAAACAGGTGGACTAAGCTCATTCACAACACTCGACTTCGTCTACATAGGCATCGGCGTCGCATTCGCCGTGGTATGGCAGTGGTTCATCGGCGCATTCCTTGGGGGGTTCCTCCCGACCTCGGTGAGCGCCTACATAGGCATCGGCTTCATCGGCGGGCAGCTGATCACCATGATGGTGGTCGCAGCGCTCGTGAGAAAGGTAGGCGTTGGTATGACGTCTTTCGTCGTATACTCCTTCCTCAGCGACATCTTCCATTACGGGTTCGGTGGAGAGCCGATGTACTTCATCTATGAAGGACTTACCTATGGGCTCTTCCTCGACCTCACAATCGCGTTCACTGGAGGCAACATCTTCGGGGTCAAGAGTTCAATCAAAGCATCGGCTGAGGCCACCGCAACGTCAGGGGGTGGTTCGTCAGGGAAGCTCCTCGCGCTGATGATCATCGAGGGCGCGATAATCGGCTTCCTCTTCGCATTCCCAGATCCCATCATATACTCGGCCTTCTTCGGCCCATTCATCAACGCAAGCAAGGTCAACTGGCAGACCATCTACAGGACTTTGACAACGAACGTAATCAGCGGCATCCCGGCTGGAGCGCTGGGCGGGGTAATCGCGAATCGTGTGTCAAGGGCCATAGGTGGATAACAGCGAGACCGACTTGAGATAGGAGGGAAAGGGGAGGCTGCAAGGCCTCCTCCCGACCTGTTTTGTCAGGGTCACAGGAAGCCGGTATTACCCCACCCCATAGAGAAGAAGCCCATTGTGTCGTTATGCTCGGTCCCTTGCAGGACCTGCCTCGGCAAGACTTAAGCGCATGACGGGGGCGCCTTGGCCCCGTGGTCGAGACAGGTTCGACCGAGGTATCCCTGGCCAAGCCCGTGCAGGTTCATAACCTTGCCTTCAACTACGTCGGCGTAGGCAGGCCGGTCCTAACGGTCGACTCGTTCCACGTAGACGATGGTGAAGTTATCCTGATAATCGGCAAGTCTGGAGGAGGGAAGTCCACCCTGGTGAACTGCTTCAACGGGGTGATACCTCACATCTTCCATGGGAACAATCCAGGAGGGGTCGTCGTCTATGGGCATGTCGTGAAAGAGACCCCCCTTCCGAAGCTCTCGGTCATGGTTGGGACACTCCTCCAAGACCCTGAAACCCAGGTGCTGAACTACACTGTCGAGGAGGAGGTCGCCTTCGGACCTGAGAACCTCAGGCTCCCTCCTGAGGAGATCCGACGGCGGGTAGACGATGCCATAGCCACGACGGACATCGAAGGGCTGCGGAACAGGGAGACCTACGTACTTTCCGGAGGGGAGCTACAGAGGGTGGCCCTGGCCGCGGTCCTGGCCATGAAGACCAAGATGCTCATCATGGACGAGCCCACATCCAACATCGACCCCGAGGGGACGGCACGAGTCTTCCAGACTCTCACTGGGCTGAAAGGGAAGAGCACTCTGATAATAGTGGAGCATAAGCTCGAGAGGGCCCTTCACTTCGTGGACCGGGTGGTGCTGGTCGACGAAGGGAAGATAGTCTTCGATATCGAAAAGTCGAAGCTGGTCGACTACGTCGAAGAGCTCCATGCAGCCGGCATCGACGTGCCGGAACACTACCTCTATGCAAAGAGGTTCGGGATGAACCCCTCAGACATCGATGGCATAAGGAAAAGGATAGCCACCGAGGGGCTTCAGCTCGGCGTCCCTAAGAGGGACAAGGGGGGGGAAGTCATCCTCGACGCTCGTTCACTTGTTGAGGTGCCGGGGAAGGTGTTGGTAGACGCCGAGGTGACATTGAGAGAAAGCCAGGTCCTGGCGGTGATGGGGAGGAATGGGGCGGGGAAGTCGACGCTCCTGAAGTCGATCATGAACTTCCTCGACAGGCAGCTGACTGCGAAGTCCACCCTGACGGTGGACGGGGTTGACCTGAGCAGAGCCAACATCCAGACGCGGGGGAAGCACATCGCCTTCGTCCCGCAAAGCTTCGACCTGATGCTGATCAACAAAACGGTGGAGGACGAGGTGTCCTACTCGTTGAGGAAGCGGGGGGTCAAGGACCACAAGCAGAAGACTGAAGAGTTCCTGAAGCTCTTTGGACTGCAGGACTTCAGGAGGAGGGACCCGCTTATGCTCAGTGTGGGCCAGAGGAGGAGGGTAGCGATGGCGTCCGCCCTCTCCGCGGGTGTGAAGATCGTGATGCTCGACGAGCCTACATCGGGACAGGACTTCTACCACAAGGAGATAATCGCCAGAGAAATCGCCATGCTCAAGGGACTGGGGTACTCATTCATCATAGTCACTCACGACGCGAAGTTCGTGTACCGATACTCCGACTACATGCTCATCTTGGACGGGGGAAAGAAGGTGCTCGAAGGGACCCCCGAGGAGGTCTTCGCGGTGTCGCAGAGGTACTCGGTGATCCCGCCGACGGAGTACTACCTGCGTAACCCCCAGATACAGATCCCCGAGCTCGGGATGCTGGGGGTCTGAGGGTGACCCTCCTCGAGGCCGTCTACATCAACGCCGGGAGCTGGGTCCTGTTCCTATTCGGGCTCGCTTTCCCCATCTATCTGATCTTCGGATACATGGGGCTCACAGGGTTCAAGGACTTGACGAGGTATGAGGAGGCCAAGACATTCTACTACAGGCTCAACCCGCTGACGAAGATCGCGTTCACCATCGTCCTCACCTTCGTCGTCGCTGTAACTGCGTGGTCAGCCGACCTGGCGCTAGGTCTGATAATACTCGTGTCGTACCTGAGTCTCAGGAGAGGATTCAGAAAGCTCCTGTTGGGGAGTGCGCTCGCGTTTGCGTCGGTGGTCGGTTTGGCATGGACATTTTCGACGGCCACCCCCTACACGCTCATCATCTACGCGTTCACCCGCCAGTGCCTGACCGTGGCCCCGCCGACGATGAGTCCCGCGTGGCTCCATTACTTCACGCCTCTATGGACCTGGGCCTCGTACTTCCAGTACTGGGGGTTCCAGCCGGTCTTCACTCTGCAAGGGCTCCTGTATGGTCTCCAGGTTTCGACGAGGACAGGGGCCGTCCTTTTGGCTGCGCTCATCCTGGTGATGACGAGCACGCCTTCGGCCATTCTGCGGAGCCTGGGGAAGCTGAAACTCCCCATCGTCCTGATATTCGCCTTGGTCGTAGGGCTGAGGACAGTCCCAAGAATTTTCGACTCTCTCGACACGGCGGTGAAAGTCCAGTTCATGAGAGGGTATGGGTCGCGCGCGAACAAGGCCACCCGCGTGTTCTACCTCTTCGGAGGCGTGTTGTCGAGCATCGTGCCGGCCATGACATTTCTCTTCAGAGGGGCACAGAACACCGCGATTTCTGCCGACACGCGGGCGTTCAGGGCTTACAAGGACCGCACATTCCTGACCCCCTTCACCTTCTCCAGGGAGGATTACATCCTGTTCGCGGTCGTCGCTGCCCTCGTCGTCTTTGCTGTGGTCTCGAACATCTATGGGTTCGGGCGCGCAATCCCGTACTCGGCGGTCGGCTCTAGCTGCGGTGCGACGTCAACGGCCTAGTGAAACCTGGTCACAAAATAACTGAGCTCGCCAAGAAGCCCGCGGCCAGAAGGAGGACCACTACGTCTGCGACGCCGAAGGGTGACTTCGTGATGTATGTGCGCGTCTTGTATGCTCCGAACGCCCTAGTCCCAGTCGATATGGCCGTGTTCCTCGCGCCTCGGAGCAGATAGATCAGTGAAGGGATTAGAGCGAGGACCGCCGCAGCCAGGACATACAGGGGGCCGAGCAGGTTCACCCACCTCGTCCCGAAGCCTCTCATAAGCTGGACCTTGGTAGTCGCATTGAGAGCCTCCAGCAGGGCGGGAACGGTCTTCATGCCTACAACGACTGAGAATGTAATGGGGTTGGGGAGGCCGATCCTCTTCAGGGCACGCATGACGGATGAAGGGGTACTTGTCATCACGAGAATCAGCGCCATCAGGAAAACCCCCGAGACCGCGACCTCTTCCCCGAAAATCCTGGTCAGTTCGGAGTAGAAGATGGAGAAGCCCCGGGGGTTTGCGGCCAATCCCGAGCTAAGAAGGAAGGAAAGCCGGTCTGAGACCGAGCCCCAGACGGTCCCCCAGACTACGGCCACTGTGAAGAGCGCTCCTATCTTGAACTTCTCCTTCCCTCTGCAGAGGGTCGCATAGGAAGCGAGTATCACCCCCGTGGCCAGGAGCCCTA
>JAFLZE010000085.1 GCA_029785685.1 Nitrososphaerota archaeon
GGGGGGAGAGGGCCGAAGCGAGGTGGGCGCTCCCTATGGTGGAGACCCAGCCGTTGTCCGGCCTGTTGTGGAAAGCCAGCCTGGCCCCGTGCTTTTTGGCCAGCTTGATGATGTCGAGGGCCGGGGTGACCCCGCCTATCTTGGCTATGTCAGGCTGGTAGAGGGACAGGGCGTCCATCTCCATGACCCGCTCGAACTCGAAGAAGCTGAAGAAGTTCTCTCCGGCGGCGACGGGCCCCACCCTGTTCAGCTTCTTGAGGGAGTCGAAATCGTCGGGGGGCCAGACAGGCTCCTCCGCCCACTTGAGCTCCTTGCTGTGCACCTTCTTCATGAAGTCCAGGGCCTTCGGGTAAGGGAAGGCGCAGTTGAGGTCGGCGGCGAGGTCGAACCCGAAGCCGAGCGCCTTCCTGACCAGGCCTATGGTCTCGAGGGAGTCCTTCCCCGACTGGTGCAGCTTGATCGAAGCGTACCCCTGGTCGAGGAGCCGGCCGACGGCAGCCGCGGCGTCGGCGGCGCGCGGATATCTGGAAAGTGAGGCGTACCTCCCCACCCGCCGGTGCTTCCCCCCCAGCAGCTCTGAGAGCGACCTGCCCGCCTTCTGAGCCTTCAGGTCCCAGAGCGCGATGTCTATCCCCGAGATCGCCCCGGTGGTGACCCCGTAACCCCCGGAGAAGGTGAGCCGCCTCATCAAGTTCCAGAGGTCCCCGATCTCTGACTCGTCCTTGCCCTGGATGGCGGGGGCAAGCCTGTTCACCAGGGCAGCGTAGGGCTCCCTGGTGCTCCCCGCCGAGGGGAGTATCTCCCCCCACCCCGTGCGCCCGCCGGCGGACACCTTGACGTAGAGCTGGAAGCTCCACTCGTCCACCCACTGCTGGCGCGGCTCCGTCTCTGTGAGCGGGATGGCCCCGTTGACCACTTCGACCTTCTCGATCAATGTCTTGTCCGCCTCACTCCCTCGTCTTGGCGACGACGTCGAGCTCCACCAGCGCCCCGGGCCCCGGGAGCACGGCCTGGACCGTGGTCCTCGCAGGGTATTCGCCGCCGAAGAACCCGGCGTAGGCCCTGTTGAACCCTTCGAAGTCCTTGATGTCGCGCAGGTAGGCGTTGGCCTTCACGACGTCCGAAAGGCCGAGGCCCATCCGCCCCAGGATCGACTCTAGGTTGCGCAGCACCTGTCTCGTCTGCTCCTCTATCCCACCTTCGACGTAGCTCCCGGTGGCAGGGTCCCTGGGGCCCTGGCCCGAGACGAAGACGAAGCCCCCGGCTGCCACGGCCTGGGAGTAGGGCCCCATGGCTTCGGGTCCTCCCCTTCCGGCAGCCAGCCTTTCGATCCGCTCGCCCCCCCGCTCCGACATGAGGCGCCCCGTCCGGGCCCGCAGTCATAACAGTATTGTCGGCGAAAGCCAGGACGCGTAAATCTTCGAAGACGTTATAAGACCGGTTTAGGTGATTCTCGCGATGAAGAAAAAATTACTGTTCTTAGCCCTAACATTCATCCTCGTTGCATCTTCCGTGAGTGAAGTCATCCCCGTCGCCCTGTCGGCGACGTCAAGCACCCTCACAGTCGGCATGGAGTACGCCCCGCCGTCGACCTTCTTCCAGAACCCGACCGCAGCGTCGTTCGGCAACACGGCCATCGACGTGCCTTACCTTCCGGTCGGACATCTGTCGATCAACGGCAGCGTCCTTCCTTCGATCTGTACCGTCCCGGTCCCGGTCCCAGGCGTGACGAACGACACCCAGTGGATCGTGAACCTCATCTCGCCCAATCTCAAGTGGTCCGACGGAGTTCCGATAAACTCCACCGACCTCGCCTACTCGTTCGGCATCTTCCTGCCGACCGGCCCCTACGCTAACACCTCCAACATCGACAGATGGGGTGCGATCCGCGGGTCGGTCCAGAGCGTGACCATCATGAACTCCACCGCTGTCAAGCTGACGACGTTCAAGACAGACGCGAAGTTCCCACTGCTGGTCTTCCTGTACTCCATCTATCCATACCACTACTACAAGCAGTTCGGCTTCGGAAACAACGTGCTGCAGTCGAAGTCGATCCTTGCGGGCCCGGGTGACTCGTCCTACGTCCCCGTCAGCTACACCCCTGGCAGCTATTCGATGACGCTCCAGGCCAACCCGTACTCTCCAAGCTGGCACGGCAAGACGCCTACCATCAGCACCCTGATCATCGACTTCTTCACCAGCGACGCTGCACAGACCAGCGCCCTGGCCGCCGGCACCATCGACGCCGGTGTGATCACCCCAAGCGACATCCCGGCCTTGGTGAATACGCCGAACCTCAAGGTAGCCCAGGTGCCGAGCGACTATCAGCTCCAGGTCTACATGCGCACCAAGGGATATCCTTGGAACACAACCTCGTTCAGGCAGGCCCTGTTCTACCTGCTCCCCAGCAACACCATCAAGAGCTCGCTCTACGCTAACCAGACCGCGACAGGCAACCCTCAGTTGCTGCTGCCGCAGGTGGTGCCTACCTACTACTCTGCAGGTGGGCCGCTCTACAACTACAGCGTGTCGCAGGCTAACACCCTCCTGACACAGGCAGGGTTGGTCCAAACCAGCGGACACTGGTACTACGCCAACGGCACCCAAGTCACCATAACAGTCGAGTCGCCCAACAACGACCCGAACTACGTCCGCGCGTCTCAGTTCATCCAGACCAGCCTCGAGGCTGACGGGTTCAACGTCAACCTGCTGAACCCAGCCTACGCCACGGTCCACACCAACTGGACCTCTCTCAACTTCCAGCTGATGGTGTTCCCGAACAACTACGCACCCGTCCCATTCAGATGGATGCGCAACCCCAGCAACCTGAACGGATGGCAGAACTCCACATTCACGACAGACTTCAACGCGGCCCTCAGCAACCCCAACGCGGCCCAGTCGCTGACAGAGATCAAGGCGGCTGAGCTGGTCATGGCCCAGGCTGCGGTGCTCAACTACCTCGTAGTCCTGCCGCAGTACGTGGCCTACAACACTGCGGCGTTCTCCAACTGGCAGCCCGCGCTGACCCAGTCCGCGTCCAACGACGTGTTCTGCACCTACGTGGTCTGCGAGAACGTATTGGCCTCGGTCACACCCGCTTCGACGGGCCCGACAGCCAGCACCACCCAGACAACTACCACATCAGCACCTAGCACCTCTACGACCTCGACGTCAGCGCCCAGCTACACGTACTACTACGTGGCCGCCATAGTCGTGATCATCATCGCGATCGCGGGAGTGGCGATATGGGCAAGGGGCAGGAAACCCGCTCCGACAAAGACCTAGTAAGCCTAGTCTACAATCCGCGGGCCTTCTGGGGGCAGACCCCCGGAGGGCTCGTCCCCTGATTTTGGAAGCAAAGCAAACTGGCGTGCAGCGGCGGCCCTCGGAGTCCGCGTCATTGAGGCTGAAGGAACATCTGAGAGGGGGCGAGGTTTTCGGCTCTACTCTTAAGTAGCCTGGCCCGGCGTTTCGCCCGAATTGAAGCGTTGCCTCTACGCCGGCGCCCTCGGTCTCCCCCCTGAGCTGGGCGGGTTCCTGGAGGAGCGGGGGATAGAGTTCACGTACAACCCCCTGAAGAAGCCCCTCGGCGAAGGGGACCTCGTCTCGATGCTGAAGGACTACGACGGCGTCCTCGCTGGAGGGGAGCCCTACACCGAGAAGGTGCTCGCGTCGGCGCCGAAGCTGAAGATAATCGCCCGGACGGGGGTGGGGTACGACCAGATCGACGTGGCCGCGGCGACGAGGCACGGGGTGGTGATCACCACCACCCCGATCCCCGAGCTCAGCTACGCGGTGGCCGAGCTCGCCATCGGGCACATGCTGGCTTCCGTCAAGCGCATCCCCCAGCTGAACAGGGCCATCAGGAGGGGGGAGTGGAACAGGCAGAAGTGGACCCAGGAGGTGGGGGACGCGTACCATCTCACCCTGGGGCTGCTCGGCGCAGGGAGGATCGGGTTCGAGGTCGCGAAGCGGGCGAAGGCCCTCGGCCTGGGGGTCATCTACTACGACGTGGTGAGGATGGCCCAGGTGGAGACCGAGGCGGGGGCGGAGTTCGTCACCCTGGACCAGCTGCTGTCCAGGGCCGACGTCATCTCGATCCACACCCCGCTCACCCCGCAGACCACCGGGATGGTCAACGCGGAGTTCCTGGGCAAGATGAAGAAGACGGCGATCCTGATCAACACGGCCCGGGGGAAGATAGTGGACGAAAGGGCCCTGGCAGACGCCCTGAAGGAGGGGAGGATCGGGGGCGCCTGCCTCGACGTCCTCAACGAGGAGCCCCCCACGGAGAAGAGCCCATTCTACAGGCTCGGGGACGACATACCGAACCTGGTGCTCACCCCCCACGCGGCCAACGGGCCGCACACCTTCGGGAGGATGGCCATGACCGCGGCGGCGGACGTGGCGAAGGTCCTCGAGGGGGGGCGCCCGAGCTATCCGCTCAACAAAGAGGTCCTGGACCAGCCGGGGCGCTGACCCCCCTCGGCCGGGGGACGGGGACCAGGCTAGTGGAAGTCCTTGCCGGCGCCCCTCATCCGCTGCACCCTGGCCTTCAGCTCGTCTAGGCTGAAGTCCCTGCGGCGCGCCAGGTCCATCACCTCCTTCTCCCTGTCGGCTATCAGCATCGCCGCTTCAGGGACTCTGGGGGCGACCCCCTTGGGGACTGTGAGGACGCCGTGCTTGTCCGCGTGGATGAGGTCCCCCGGCTTCACTTCAAGGCCCCCCACCCTGACCGGGACCCCGAAGTCGACTACATGGTTGTAGGCGTGGGAGACGGCGACGCTCCCGGCGAAGAGGTGGAACCCCAAGGCCTTCACCTCGTCCAGGTCCCTGACGCTCCCGTTGGTGACTGCGCCCACGCAGCCCAGGGCCCGGTGGATGTTGGCGTTCACCTCCCCCCAGAAGGCGCCTAGCCCCGGCGGGTCGTCCAGGTCCTGTACGACGACCAC
>JAFLZE010000086.1 GCA_029785685.1 Nitrososphaerota archaeon
GTCCACGCTGACGTTCTCTCTGAAAGGGGAGCTCGGGATCGAGGACGGGCTCGTCGGCGAGCAAGACAGGAAGACAGGGAACAACATGGCCTACATGCCTCCAGGCTTCGTGAGCAAGGAGGTGGAGCCCGGGAGCGCCAACGGAAGCGTCGTCCTGACCGACACTCTCACCGAGTATGGAGTGGTCCCGCGGATTAAGCTCGAGTTCCGAGATGGAAAGGTGGTGTCCTGGGAGTCGCCCGCCCGGACAGCGGTCAAGCGCATGCTCGAATCGGTCTCCCCGGACCAGAGGCGGTTGAAGTTGATGCTCGTCGGACTCAACCCGGAGATGCCCTATGGGGCGGGCCAGGACCGGTTCGTCGAAGGGTCGATCACTCTGGGAGGATTCGGGTTCAGAGGACAGGTGAAGAATGGTTCCCTCCAGGCGTCGGGGAGGGGGATAGTGGCCGATGGCAGGCTGAAGGCATAGGCAGCGACCTACGCGAAAAGCTCGATGTAGATCCCCGGGGGTCCTTGGCGCTGACCAATCTTCTCGTGCCTGTCTTCACCCCCAAGGCGGCATTGTGACCAGGTCCTGGGAAGACCGTGCCGGTGGGTTCGTGGCCGGGAGCGCGGCCATGACCCCTGCAGCGTCCGTCAGATGGCGGCGTAAAGGCTATAGGGCGTCTACGGCGCTTCTGTGGGGGAGAGATGGCCCTAATAGATGGGGGAGCCGTCGGCAGGCCGTTCTGGCTGAGTTTGTTACATCACCTCATCGTCAGGCCCCTCACGCCCACGGAGCTTGCGTCGCTGGAGCACAAGCACCTTAGCTCGGTGAGCAGGGAACTCAGCAGGCTTCGGCGTCAGGGATTGGTCGAGTGCGCCGAAGTTGTGAGCAGGCAGAAGTTCTATAGGCCAACGCAAGAAGGGTACATCCTGGCCTATGCGAGCCTTAGGCAGGGCAGATAGGAAGGCAGAAGGCCACAATCTGGACTTGCGCACGCGGTAGAATGCAGCAAGGAGGGCCAGGGACCCGATGGTATGAGCCGAGAGAATTACTCAGTCGAATTCAGGGAGCTCGGGAGAGGGGATCTTCTTTCAAGTCCTTTGGTGCAGGAGCTGGGGCATTCAGTAACTCCCGGTGGGGCGGGACGCTGGCAGACCTTGGAATCTCATTTCTGGTTTCGACAGTCCTCGTGGTTCGGCGGACCGGTTCCCCGAGCCTCTAGTGCTTGGCCAGTGACTTCGCGCAGGCTTGGTTGTATTCGCAGGCCCTGCACTTCCCTACACTCTGGCTCGACGTCGGTTCCCTCTCGCCTGTCCAGTATCCCCGCTTCGCCTCCACCGCGGCTTCGGCGAGGTCTCTGTCGTGCCGTAGGAGGTGGACCTTCATGGAACCCCGGTACTTCTCCTCCAACTCCCTGACCCTTCCCTCCATCAGGGCATTTGACACCTTCGTTGCCCAGTCCCTCTTCTCTCCGACGCCGAGGGCCCCGGACCTCAGCCTCACCACCGCCAGCTGCAGGTTCGTGCAGTCGAACCCCATTCGGTCGAGCAGGAGCCCGTAGATCCTCGCCTGGTTCTCCTGGTCTTCCCAGAGTGGGATGGGGTCGCCCCTGGTCGTCTTGAGTTCCAGCAGCCAGAGGGGCCTCCCCTCCGACCATATCATGTGGTCGGGCATCCCGACCAGCCGCAGGCCCCCGACTGCCCCCCACAGACCCAGGACGGCATAGCTGGGCCCCTTTCCCCCCACGAGTCTTGCGAAGTCCTCGGGGGCGATTTCTTCCGTGGGCATGAGCTCGTTGTGGAGCCCAGTCCCTGCCTCCTTCGCCTCGGTGGGGACTTCCCCCAGAGTGAACTCGTTCTCCACCTTGTACTCGCAGTAGAACTGGCCTGAGAGTGTGGCGACCCCAACGAGGCCGGTGCCGTGGCGGAACTCCGGCTTGATGGAGTGCATGAACTCGTCCTCCCGCTCCCAAAGCCCGGCCCAGAACTGCTCCAATCATTGAGAAGGATTCTGTTTTGCTATGTAACCGTTGCCTGATTCGCCCCCCCACCCCCCCTCGGCAGGGGAACCAGGAGCGTCATCGGGAGGCCGGGCTGGGCTCTTCCCGGAAGTCGCCGGCGCCTGCCTGCATCGGCTGGAAGGCTACACATAGCGCGTTTCAGACCGAATGGTCGTCGCGCTGAGCTCCTGGGTCCCCGGAGGGCTTCTCGCGCATCGCGTGGCGCGACTCCCAAGGGCTGCTATGAATGATGTGATGTTCGAGCACTATTCCAGGTACCTCGTCATCCTGCACGAGTGTTCGGAGCTCCTTCGCATACTCCCGCACCAGGCTTGCCGTGACTCCCGCAATCCTCGCTAGCTCCGCCGCTGTGACCTTCGATTTCATGCGATGCGTGTAAGCCTGTAGGACGTATAAGCGGCGGGTGCGTTTTCCCCTGCGCACAGCGAGAGGCAATGGCGAAAGTAATCGGCGGATGACCGCACAAGATTGAAAGACAGCTGCCTTGGCCAAGGAGGTCATGGCGAAATCGATCTTGGTCACCGGAGGGAGCTCTGGGATAGGGAAAGCCACTACCGAGTCGCTGTCGGCGGCTGGATGCATGGTTTATCCCACGGTCCGCACCGAAGATGACTTCGATTCGCTCGGAAAACTGCCTGGAGTCCACCCGGTCATTATGGACGTGACCGACAGGGAGCAGGTGAAACGCGGGATTGCTCAGATAGCGCGAGCAGGCGAGGGGCTACATGGAGTCGTAAACAACGCGGCCGTGATTGACGTCTGGCCGCTAGTCGAACTCGAGGACGAAGAGCTGAGGCGTAGCCTCGAAGTCAATCTCCTAGGGGCACACAGGGTCATCCGGGAAGCGGCGCCCCTCCTAGCTAAGACGCGTGGGCGGATCGTGAACATAAGCTCTCTTGAGGGCCTGGTCTCGACGAAGTTTGCGGGACCCTACGAGGCGAGCAAGTTCGCCTTTGAAGCGTACTCAGACAACCTCCGAAGAGAGCTAAGGGCATATGGTGTCGTCGTTGTGGTCATTGAGCCTGGTGGATTCAGGACCAACTACGCGAAGTCGACAGCGAAGGTGCTCGAAAGGCGCGCGGCAGCCAAGGTACCCGTATTGATGAAGAAAGAAGTTGAAGAGATGACGGCGTCCTGGAAGGACGAAGTGTCTGACGTCGACCGCCGCGCGCAACCGTCACTGGTCGCGGAAGTCGTTAGGGAGGCGCTTCTCACAGAGAAACCCAGAAAAAGATATGTCGTCACTGCAAATACGGCAGAGTTCCGCTGGGCCATGGGCAAGCTGGCATCCAGGCTTGTCGAGATAAACCAAGGATCGGTGTACGCTCTCTCGAAAGAAGAGTTGGGCGCCCTCGTCGACGAGGTGTGGACGAAGTTGGGGAGCCCTTGAACTCAACGCCTCATGGCTTTAGGCCGCCTAGTCTCCACCCATCGTCGGCTGGTGATGCCCCGCCATGGAAACCCCGGACCACAGTCTGGAGCTAAGTGAGCGGGGTCAATGCTTCCAGGAAGTACCCGGGGAATAGCGCCCGGTGCGTCCCCACGAAGCGGGTGAAGTTGGAGTCAAGGACGTAGGTGACAGCGTGGTCCGTTTCGCTCCTCACGCTCCTGCCATAGGTCTGCACCAGCCTCAGGGCCGTCTGCCAGTCGTACCACCCCGGATCTCGCTCCAGTTTGACCCTAGTCCTCCTCTCTGAGAGGTCTGGGAAAGGTACTTTCACGAGTATCTGGAACCTGGAAAGATCATCCTTCAGATCGACCCCCTGGTAGAGGCTGGGGGAGATTAAGACGGACTCGTCCCTGTCCCCGTGGGCCTGCAAAAGGGCTGACCTCGAGGAGACGTTCTCGGTGCTCGAGAGCCTCGCCCTGTTGTACTCTGAGACGTGCTCCATGATGTATCTCGCTTGTTGGTAGGAGGTAGTGTGGATGATGCCCTTCTCCCCCGCGTGCCGAGACATCACTTCGTCCACCGCCCTTGCGATGGCGCCCATGGACGAGTCCATAGTGGCCCTGCTCAGCTGGGCGGCATTGAGTGCGTGGATAGGCCTGTTCTCGACGGGGAAGGCGGAACCTTCTACGCTGACGAATGTCGCATCGTCCTCGGGGATGCCGAGGGTCCTGCAGAAGACATCTTTGGAGAAGACCGTCGCCGACATGAGGAGCACGGTGTCAGCGGCGTCGAAGAGTCTGGATGTGTAATCGCTGACGCCCAGGGGCTGGAAGACCACTTCCTCGACCGTCGACTCCCCCTCGGCCGTCAGAGACTTCCTTACGCCGTTGACGACCCAGTTTGAGGGGTCGGCCCCGAGCACATCGGCGAACCCCTTCAGTGAATCTAGCGCGTCCCTGCAAGAGGCGACCTTATCCTGCATCTCCCCGTCCTTCTGGTTCGCGTTGATGAAGCCTTCCAGGGTCTGCTTCGCGTCGTCGAGTGGCCTGCTCCACGCCCCTGCATCTTCGAGGCCCATGTCAGGGATAGCGGGAGCCGACCCCCCATCAGTAGAATAGGTCCCAAGCGTCGACCTTCTCAGCGAGTAGGAAGCGAAGCCGACCATCTGCCTCTCCAGGTCGTGGGCTTCGTCGCAGACGAGGAGCTTCCTCCGCTGGACGTCGTCGGTGTAGCTCAGCTCCGAGAGGAAGAAGGGGTAGTTGGCCACCATGATCGGCTCCCTGAATGCGTCCCACTTCTGCTCATAGTACGGGCAGAACTTCCCGTCCTTGAGGGTCCTGCATTTCGATTTCCTCCCGCAGGCCCCCCTGGCGTGCTCGTCGTACTCCTCGAAGGTGAGAAAGTGTGGGCATTCCGAGAGGGTCCAGTCTGCCTCGCACCTCCCTTTGCTGCAAGGCGGGTATTTTCCTCTTGAGGTAGGGACCAGGCAGGTGAAGTTGGACTTGCCGGTCACCGTCGGGAAACCGAAGTCGACCGAGGGGGAGTCGACGGTCG
>JAFLZE010000087.1 GCA_029785685.1 Nitrososphaerota archaeon
GTTGGAGCCCACGGTGGAGAAGCCGAAGGACCACGGGGTCTGGGAGAGGACCAGGGGGAAGAGGAGGAGGTGCCACGAGAAGATGAAGGCCACCATCCCCGCGGCTATGAGCCCCGGCCTCGCCAGGGGCATGACTATGGAGAAGAAGGAGCGGATCCTCGAGTAGCCGTCGACCAGGGCCGCCTCCTCGTACTGCCTGGGGAGGGAGTTGTAGAAGTTGGTCATGGTCCAGACGACGAAGGGGATGGTGAACAGCGGCTCGGTGAGTATCAGGGCCCACCAGGTGTTGAGGAGCCCCAGGTTGACTATGATGTAGAAGGCCCCGTAGACGAAGACGATGGACGGGAGGGAGAAGACGTAGATCATCAGCCCGAGGAGGGCCTTCCGGCCGTCCCTGGCTATGGTGTAGGCGGCCGGGGCCGCCAGGAGGATTGTGATGGCGGTGACAGCGCAGGCGACCGCCAGGGTGGTGATGATCTCCGGCATCGCCTGGCTGACGGTGGAGAGGAAGACCCCGGTGATTATCTTGGTCGGGTAGAGGATCGGCGGGAGTAGGTAGTCCAGGGACTGGGGCCTGAAGGCGACGAGGAACATCCAGTAGACAGGGAAGAGGACGAAGACCGAGGCGAGGGCGACGACGGCGTAGATGACGAACTTGAAGGGGGCGCCGGGGAGCCGCGGGAAGCTGGGGCGTGGGAGCCGGGGGAGGCGCCTCTTCCCCTCCCCGGGGCGGCCGATGGTTGTCCTGACCAGGAGCAGCCCGGGGATGCTCGCCAGGAGCGCCAGGAATATCGCCGCGGCTATCCCCTGGGACGAGAGCCCCACGTAGAACATCTCGGCGTAGGCGTAGACCACCAGGGTCGCCATGGTGACGGGGGGGACGCCGCCGGCCCCGCTGAGGATGAAGGGGAGGTCGAAGTTCCCGAAGGCGAGTATCATCGTCATCAGGAAGGCGGTGACCACGGCCCCCTTCGCCAGGGGGAGGGCGACCGAGGAGTAGTAGTCCCACATCCCCATCCCGTCGACGTTGGCCGCCTCCTTCACCTGCTTGGGGACCGAGGTGAGCCCCGCGAGGACTATGAGGAAGGCCAGGGGGATGGCGGCCCAGACGCTGACCAGGGTGAGGGAGTAGAGCTGCAGGGACGGGCCCATCCAGTCGACGATGGGGAGGCCGACGGCCTTCAGGATCGGGTCTATGGGGCCGTAGCCCGGGTTGAACAGCGTCGCCCAGATCAGGGCGCTGGCTGTGAACGGGATCATGTACGGGAGGTAGGCGACCAGGGAGAAGATGCGCTTCCCCCGCCTGCGGCTGTCGACGAATATGGCGAAGGCGATGCCTGTGGCCAGGGAGAAGACGGCGGTCCCCACCGAGAAGAAGAGGGTGTTGTAGACGACCTCGTTGAAGTCGGTGAGCTGGAAGAGCCGGACGTAGGAGCCGAAGTCCGAGCTCGGGGCTGAGAGGACGACTGAGATCAGGAGCGGGACCAGGGCGAAGCCTACGAGATAGGCGGCGGCCGGGATGTAGAAGACCCTGCTGGAGAGGAAGTCTCCTAGCCGGGACATGAGGTCACCGGGACCCCCCTGCGAGCACCCTGACCGCCCCGGGGAGGACGGCGAACCTGACCTTCTGCCCTATCTGCAGGCCCCCGGCCTCCTGGACTATGGACCTGACCTCGACCCCTCCGACCTTCAGGTACACCACCGTCTCCCTCCCCGCGAACTCCAGGGCCGTGACCTCCGCGCCGTTGGGCCCCGACCCCAGGGTCATGCTCTCGGGCCTGATCCCGACGCGATACTCCCCGTCCTTCATGCCGTCGACGGGGATGAACAGCGGGGAGGAGGCGCCGTTGGCCACGGCGACAGTCAGGACGTTGAGGGGGGGGCTCCCGATGAAGGTGGCCGTGAACTCGTCGGCCGGGGACGCATAGATCTCCTTCGGCGTCCCCACCTGGTGCACCTCCCCCTTCCCCACTATGGCGACCCGGTCCGAGATGGAGAGGGCCTCGGACTGGTCGTGGGTGACGTAGATGGTGGTTATGCCGAACCTCCTCTGCACGTCCTTCAGGAACTTCCTGGAGGAGAACCTCAGCTGGGCGTCGAGGTTGGAGAAGGGCTCGTCCAGGAGGAAGACGTCCGGCTTCTTCACCAGGGCCCTGGCCAGGGCGACCCTCTGCTGCTGCCCCCCGGAGACCTGGCCGGGCCTGCGGTCGACGGTCTCGCCAATGCCGAGGAGCTCGGCCATCTCTCTCGCCTCCTTCACCGCGTCGGCCTTCTTGACCCCCTTCACCAGCAGCGGGGAGGTGATGTTCTCCATCACCGTCTTGTTGGGGTAGAGGGCGTAGTCCTGGAAGACCATCCCCACGTTCCTCTTCGCCGGGCCCAGGGCGTCCACCGCCTTCCCGCCGATGTAGACGTGGCCCTTGTCCTGGGTCTCGAGGCCCGCTATTATCCTGAGGAGGGTCGTCTTCCCCGACCCCGAGGGCCCGACCAGGGAGAAGAGCTCCCCGGCTGAGACTTCGAGCCCGACCCCGTCGAAAACTGTAACCTTGCCGAAGCGCTTCGAAATCCCTTCTAGCCTGACTCCCGTCCCCCTCTCGCCTGAGGGCGCAGCGGAAAAATCAGGGGCAGGCACTGCGATTCAGCCTACGGCTGTTACCCACGACTGGGCGGCCGAATTCAGCGCCTGCTGTGCTGCAGATGTGCTGTTGGTGTTGCCCGTGAGGAAGCTGTAGACCGGCGTGTTGAAGGCCGGGATCAGCGTGGACGATGTGATCGGGAGGTTGGGCGGATTGGCCCATCCGACGGACGCCGTGTCGAAGACGCTCTGGATCACGCTCCTCACCGGCTGCGAGAGGGTGGAGTCAGAGGTCAGGATGGCGGTGGCCGCCTTGGATATGGGGAACTCGCCTGAGTAACTGTAGATCTGGGAGTTGATGGTCGGGGAGACGAGGTACTGGATGAACTCGGCCGCGATGTTCTGGTTGGCCGAGTACTTGTTGATGGCGTAGAAGTCTGTCCCGGTCTCGGCATAGCCCCCCGGAAGGGTGGTGACGCCGATGGAGGACGAGATGTTCTTGGAGGAGAGGAGGGTGGAAGCGTCGGCTGTGAACATCAGGCTCCCTACCGCCTCGCCGGCCTGCAGCGGAGCGAAGACCGTCCCGTAGTTCACGGTGGTCCCTGCTGGCTGCGGGTCGTACTGCATGAGGTTGTACATCATCTGGAGGGCCTGGACGCCTGCCGTCCCGTTGAACGACGGGGCCGGGATGCCTTTGCTTCCCGCGAACCCGTTGAACATGATGTTGTAGTTCAGGAGGCCGCCCTGGGGGTTGTTCCCGCTGATGGTGTGGTCGTTCATGTAGTAGTACCCGAAGATGGCTGGGTAGGTGTCGATTATGTCGTGACCCTCAGAGCCGTCGACTATGATCCCATAGGGGACGGTGTGGGTCTGGTGCACGAGGAAGTTGTCCACGTTGAGGACCGCCTGCCAGCTCGACCACGGTGGGCTGAGGCTGTAGCCGTATTCCTTCTGGAACGCGGCGTTCAGCGTCGGGTTGCTGAGCAGGGTCTTGTTGTAGAAGATGGAGAAGGTCGAGGAGTCGTAGGGCATCCCTATGAACTCCTTGGTCCCGTTGGGGAGCTGGTAGTATCCTCCGAAGTTAAGCTGCGCGGCTGGTATGTCAGAGGAGTTGAGTGCCACCTTCCCCTGGAGGTTCGTCACGTAGTTGGCGAAGCCGAGGGCGCTGGTGGACGTGAAGGTGATGATGTTGTAGGTGGGGGAGGCCGCCTTCAGCGAGGTCAGCTCCGTGGTGGTGTAGCTGCTGAATCCCTGGGCGGTCACCGAGATGTTGACCCCCGGGTGGCTGGCGTCGAACGAGGCCGCCGCCGCCTTCAGCCACGCGTTGGACGGGTCAGTGAAGGTGATGACGTTGAGCTTCACCGTCTTTGTGGGCGAGGGGGAGGTCGCGTAGAAGTACACGCCTATCCCTGCGACGATGATTAGGATGATGACTATGGATACGATGGCTGTGGTTCCTATTGCTCGTTTTTTCGTATACAAATGAGCGAGCGTCCCGTCGTCTAGGAGGATATATTACGGTATGGGCGCACCGCCGTGTTAAATCGGGGACGGTGCCTCGGAGTCCTGGGCGTCAGGGGACCGGCCGAAGCGCGCCTTCATGTGGGCCCTGTCGAGGTAGAAAACGGCCGCTATGGACACGGCCATGTAGGCGACCCCCGCCTGGAACTCGGTGTAGTTGTCGCCGTACTGGGCGATGAAGTATGAGAGGAAGCCCACGAAGAATACCATGTAGGATACCCCCAGGTAGGACCCCAGGGTCCACCCCCACCCCTTCCCTGTCCAGAGGCCGTAGGCCGCGGCAACTGCGGCGAGGCCGACGGCGAAGAGGATGGAGAAGTACGACAGGAAGTCAGGGAAGTATATCAGGCTGACGCCGGACAGCGAGACGTAGGCGTAGACGACGTCGAGGTTCCTGACCGCCAGGGCCGCGGTGAGGGCCCCGCCCGCGAGCTCGGCCAGGGCCAGGATCACCAGTCCGAGGGGCCTCGGCGCGTTCAACGCAGGCCGCGGCGTCGGAGTGGCTAGTTAAGGGCTACATAGCTGCTAACAGGAAGCATGTAGAAACGTGTAGGACAGCGTTCAACGGAAAACTCATGGGCCGTTATAAGCGGTCGGCCGCCTGATAGCGAGAAGGACACTGAGCCACCCCTGGAGGTCCACCGGTGAGAAGAGGACAATCGTCTGGAGCCAGGAGCAACCGGGAGAGGTGATTCGTTACCTCAGGGATATGCAGGACGCCATGCGCTACGCGCTCCAGGTCGCGTACAGGGACCACCGTGAACTACGGGACGGTCTTCGCGCCGCTGCAGGCCGGAGAGGCAGCGGGGGCCCTGATGTTCACGGCGGACGCGTCGACCCTACTCT
>JAFLZE010000088.1 GCA_029785685.1 Nitrososphaerota archaeon
GGGATATCGGGTAGCCGACCAGCCCGTTCTGGACGCCGATGATCAGCCCCGCCGAGAGGCTCACCTTGGCTATCTCCTCCGCCACCACCACCGAGGAGACGATGTCGAGGCCGAGCCCGCCGTACTCCTTGGGGGTCCCTATCCCCAGGAGGCCGTGTTCGCCCATCTTCCTAGCGAGCTCGCGGGGGTACTCGTCGGTCCTGTCCATCTTCTCGGCCACTGGGGCCACCTCCCGCTTGGCAAAGTCCCGGGCCCACGAGCGAAGCTCCTCGTGCTCGGGCGAAAACCCTATCGCGGGGAGGCCCGTCATCGAGGCCCAAAACGGGCCGGGACTCTATTTATCGTTTCGCGAGTCCCCGCCGGCTCGGGCTCAGCCCGGAGGGGGGGAGATCATGATGATGTTGTCTCCCCTGACGATGAGCGTCCCGAGCGAGGTGGGCTTGCCGTCTGCGGAGACCTCCTCCGCCCTTTCCAGGGAGAGGTTCATGTGCTGGTCGAACCCCTGCAGCGATCCGCGTATCACCTTGCCGCCCTTCAGCTTGATGAGTACAACCTTCCCGAGGCTAGTCTCGAGCACCCTGATCGCCATGTCCGCGGACATTGAGAGCGGGCGTCCCCGACTGGCTTTATTAAATTGATGTGCCGGACACCCCCAAGCCGTTGAAGAGGCAGGTCGTCTCCAAGCACGACTCCAGGGAGCTCATCGCCGAGGTCGAGAGGTCGACGGGCGTCCACATGGAGGTTCCTCGCTCCGCCCAGGTGGAGATACTCGAGCCTGACGGGGAGTCCAAGTTCGTGATAATAGACGGCAGGTTCGTGTTCGTAAGCGCGGACGGCGGGTACATCCCGTTCGTCGGGTCGTCCGAGGCGGCCGGGCTCTTCCCCTCGGTCACGATCGACGAGGGGGCGCTGAAGTACATAATCAAGGGGGCAGACGTCATGCGCCCAGGGATCTCAAAGTACGACGACTGGGGGGACGCGGGGCGGCTGGTGGTCGTCAGGGAGGAGAAGAAGGGGAGGGCGGCCGCGGTCGGGAGGACCACCGTCCCGAGCGCCCAGATGGCGGAGCTGAAGAAGGGGAACTGCGTGAAGAACATCCACCACGCGGGGGACAGGCTCTGGGACGCGTACAGAACAATTTGACCCCTCGCCCTATATACTGCATTTATGTTTAAAAGCGGGGACAATATCTTCGGGTGTGATTAGACAGGCTTGGAATCAGGCTTAACCACGGAGGAGCCAGGAGAGGAGGCCGCTCAGGAGGGCGGGATGCTCCTGAAGGCCCTACAGCTCCGGAGCGCAGAAGAGCTCCATGCCATACAGGACGACGTGGCGAAGAGGACCATCGTGATCCTCCGCGTCACCCCTCTGGCGCAGAAGAGCGTCGAGGACCTCAAGAGCGTGGTCGAGCAGCTGTACGAGTTCGCCACGTCGATAGGCGGAGACATCGCCAGGCTGGGGGAGGAGAGGATCGTGATCACACCCCCGGGCGTAAGGATCTGGCGCGGCTCTCTGTCAGGCTAGAACACGCGGACGGCTTCTTGCACGGCCGGCCTCAGGACGGGCACCCTGTAGATCCGCTGGATCGAGTGGGCCAGGTTGTCGATCTTCCTTGGGTCCGCGTGCTGGACGATGACCTGCTGGAGCTTGGGTCGCATCCGGCCTATGAACCTGATGATCTCGTTGTAGTCGCTGTGCCCGCTGAAGCCCTCCACCTTGCCCGTGCGGGCCCTCACGTCGACGATCTTGATCTTCCCGTTGTCGCCCATCAGGCTCGCCTGGTTCGTCCCGTCGAGCACGCGCCTGCCGAGCGTCCCCTGGACCTGGTACGAGACGAAGAGTATCATGTTCTTCTCCGAGGGCGCGATGTGGTCGAAGTACTGGAGGACCGGGCCGCCCTCCAGCATGCCTGAGGTGGCCATGATGATCGCGGGCCCCTCACGCAGGGCCTCGTCCCTCCCCGACGGGTGCTCTATCGAGGTGAAGTACTCGCTCACGAACGGGTTTACCCCCTGCTCGAGGATCTTGCTCCTCACCTCGCGCGAGAGGTAGTCGGCGTAGGAGACGTGGATCGCCGTGGCCTCCGAGATCATCCCCTCGAGGAAGACCGGCGCCTCCGTGAGGACCTTGTTCCTCATGTAGTGGTCGATGACCAGGATTATCTCCTGGGCGCGCCCGACTGCGGGTATCGGGATGAGGACCTTCCCGCCGTTCGCCAGGGTGCCGTTTATCGTGTTGACGAAGTTCATCTCGACCTCGCCGCGGGGCGGCATGATGTCCTCCTTGTTGCCGTAGGTCGCTTCGGTGATGAGGGTCTCGACCCTCGGGAAGTTCCAGCTTGCGGCGTCGAAGAGCTGGGTCCGGCCGGCCTTGTAGTCGCCGGTGTAGACGATGTTGTGGACCCCCTCCCCTATGTGAAGGTGGACGGTCGCTGAGCCGAGGATGTGCCCCGCGTTGTTCAGGACCAGCTTGATGTCGGGCGAGATGTCCGTGACCGTGCCGTACTGGAGGGTGATGGTGTGCTGTATGAGGTCGCGGACGTCCTTCTGGTCGTAGAGGATCCGCCCCCCCTCGATCTGCGCGATCTTGATGAAGTCGTTCTGGAGGAGCGTCATGAGGGGCAGGGTCGGCTCGCTGCAGTACACCGGCCCGTCGTACCCGAACTTGTAGAGCGCCGGTAGGAAGCCCATGTGGTCGAGGTGGGCGTGGCTAAGCACCACGGCGTCTATCTCGTTCAGGTGGACGTCCGCCCAGTCGAGCCTGGGGTAGGCGTCCCAGCTGTTCTTTGCGCCGGGGGAGATCCCCGCGTCCATGATGACCTTGCTCTCCGAAGTCTCGACGAGCCAGCAAGACCGCCCAACCTCTCGCCCGGCCCCCAGGCACTTTATCGTGACCTGCTCTGCCTGGATGTAGCGGGGCCTGAATATCGTCTCCCCGAGCTCCCTGTAGAACCGCTCCCTCTCGTCGCTACCGGCCCTCAGCGCGTAGTAGACGGTCTGGATGGCCGAGGAGGCTATGTGCGGGGCCTTTCTCACCTTGACCTTCCAGCCCGTCTGCCCCATCAGGTCCCCCAGGTCGTAGCCGACGTCGGCCGAGAGGACACGCGGGTTGTTGGCCTCGACGGTGACCTCCCCCGTCGCGTCGTCGAAGAACATGTTGGTGACCCCCGCCTCCACCGGGAGGGTCTTCTCGAGGATCGCCTTTGCGTCCTGCTCCTGCTTGCGGATCGACTTTTCCGTCCTCGTGACGACGCGCTTCTTGACGGTGTTGACGATCTCGGAGATGATGTAGTTGTTCTGGTGGAGGTACTTTGGGTTCTTGGTGTAGAGCGCGATCCGAGGGCCCTCGTACTCGATCCTTGTTATCTGAGCCTCCGCTGGGATACTGTTTAGAATCGTACCCATGAGGCTTACGTGGTTAGCCTTTTGCGCCAAACCCTAACTGCGTCCCGCGAACTGAGCCAGGAGCTTACCCTTCTCCTGCTCTGAGACCTCCTTGAAGCCCGACTTGTCGATCACCGCGATGTCGAAGTTGTCGCCCGTGTAGACGTTCCGCCTCATGGCGGCGATTATCGCGTTCGCCGCGAGCGGGACCGCCTTGGCCACGCTCATCCCCTCTTGGAAGCCCTGCTCAAGGACCCCGAGCGCCACCGGGGAGCCTGACCCGGTCGAGGTGACCGTCTCCTGTATGGAGGAGCCGAAGAGGTCGACGTTGTAGATCGACCCCCCGGAGGAGTCGTACCCGCCGATGATGAATATCGCCACGTAGGGGTAGTAGCGGGAGCCGAACAGGATGTTCGAGACTATCCTGGCCGCGGACTTTACGGGGATCGGCATCCCCTTCTCGATGCGGTAGGAGTTCGCGTAGTACCTCAGGCTGTCCACCACGTTCTGGGCGTCGGCGACCCCTCCCGATATCGTGACCGCCAGGTGCCTGTCGATCTGGATCAGCTTCTTCCCCCTCTTGTGCGCGATGTAGCCGCCCGCCGTGACCCTCGTGTCAGTGGCCAGGACGACCCCGTCGCTGCAGACGATGCCAGCCGTGGTCGTGCCGTGGTACCTGGCCTGCTCTGGAATCTTCTGTGAGGTTGCGCTCAAACTCTATTCTCTCTCTATCGAATCTGTGACATGATATGCATGCAGAACGTCCCCCGGAGAGGACTGGCGACGGTGGACCCGCGTCGCTTAATTAACCTTTGCCTGGCCTCGAGCTTCGGGCGAGTCTGCGAAGCTTTTATCCCCGCGGTCCTGCCGCAGACCCGATGCCCCTGGGCGCCCACACGATGGAGTTCCCCAGGCGGATAAGGATCGGAGAGGGGATACTGGGCGAGCTCGGCGACTTTGTGGAGTTCCCGCTGGAGAGGTCGGCGGTGATCGCCTCGGGGGCGAACGTCCAGGAGAGGCTCGAGGACGTGGTCGGCAGGTCCATAGGGGCCCCGGCAGAGTGGGTCGTAGTCACCTCGTCCGACATCGAGAACGTGGAGCGGGTGATGAGGGCGGCCGAAGGCGCCTACTGCATAATCGGGATCGGGGGAGGCAAGAGCGTGGACGTCGGGAAGCTCGCCGCGTTCAGGGCGAGCCTTCCCTTCTTCTCGGTCCCCACGAGCGCCTCCCACGACGGGATAGCGAGCCCCTTCGCGTCAATCTCGGGGAGCGGAACGCACCACTCGGAGCGCGCCAAGCCCCCGGTCGGGATCCTCGCCGACATCGAGGTCATCGCCTCCGCCCCGAGGAGGCTGGAGGCTGCGGGGTGCGGGGACCTGGTCTCCAAGCTCACGGCGGTGAAGGACTGGGAGCTCGCGAGCACGGAGGCGGGCGAGTACTACGGGGGCTACGCCGCGAGCTTGGCGAGGATGAGCGCCCAGGTCTTCC
>JAFLZE010000089.1 GCA_029785685.1 Nitrososphaerota archaeon
ATCGGAGGCGACCCTGTTCAGGAGCACGGCGTTGGTGAAGCCGTTTCTCACGACCGACCTCGATAGGTAGGAAAAAGTCCGCGGTTCAGGTTCGAGGCCCAGGACCCGGCCCTCTTTGCCCACAAGCGAGGCGGACAAGAGGGTGAACCACCCAACGTTCGCTCCCACGTCGACGACCGTGTTGCCTCGTTTCAGGACGCGCTCGAACAGCCTCGTCTCGTCGGGCTCGTAAGAGCCGATTATCGCCACAATCGGGGAGAACCACGGGTCGTTGGGGTTGAGGAATATATCGAAGTCGTGGGTGTGCTTCATCTCCACTGGATTTCTCTGGTAGTCTCGTTTGACCAGCTCGTCGATGTAGGCGCTCGTAGCGCTCAGACCGCCGGGGAGCCTTGCTACGGCCGAGGGGTAGCGGATTAGGAGGCGCGTCACTCTGTAGGCGTGGTCGGCGAAAAGGCTCATCGACTATTGTGCTTGCGGGCCAGAAGTCCGGCCTAATTACCTAAGCGGCGTGGGGGGTCGACCTCAAGCATGGACTTGAAAGGACTCCAAAGGCATAACTAAAAGCCTCACGCCAGATCATGCCGGATGGAGGTTCTCGACTATCTGCGAGGGAGGCCATCGTTCTATTCGAGCGAGAAAGCGGAGCTAGTCATCAGGAGCCTGACTGGCGTGGATCCGCATGCATTTTACTCGCAGCTTGATAGCAGCGCGTTCTACGCGGAGATGCGGGCCAAGAACGAGTACCTTCTGAAGAACAAGCTCGGAAACGTCCCGATCGAGACCGAGGCGAAGTTCCTCTACGCCCTCTGCCGAGCCTTCGCGCCAGTCAAAGTCGTCGAGACGGGCCCCGGAACCGGCGTCTCCTCATCTTTCATCCTCAAGGCCCTCCAGGACAACAGCGGAGGGGAGATGTGGTCGATAGAGGCCGGGGCCCTCCGAATCGTCCCCCTGAAGCTGGAGTTCGGACAGTTCATCCCCTCCGACCTTCGGGGAAGGTGGCACCTCCTCATGGGCCAGAGCAAGGATGTCCTCCCTGACCTCCTCTATGAACTCGAGTCGATCGACCTGTTCTTTCACGACAGCGACCACGGGTACGACAACATGATGTGGGAGTTCGAGTCGGCATGGCCCAGGATTCGGGCTGGTGGACTGCTTTGTGCGGACGACGTCAACTACAACTCGTCATTCAAGGACTTTTGCGCGAGACACAGGGCTGTTCCGGAGCGGTTGTCCCGCTTCTCGAGGTTCGGGATTGTCAAGAAGGTCAGTTGAATGCATGAAGCTGCCGCGCGGCCCTGTGAGCAGAAGAGGCTAGAGCAAGGCTTCTCTGTAGATTTCCTCCAGCCTACGGCCCGCAACTTCGAGGGTGAACTGCGAGGAGAACTCCTGGCCCTCCCTTCCCTTTCGCAGAAGAAACTCGCCCCTCTTGACGTAGTTCATCAGCGTCTCCCCTCCCACCTTCGGGTCGGTATCGACCAGCAGGCCGCCGTATTGCTCTGTCTCGTCGGTCGCATGTCGCTTGAACGCAGCTACAGGCCGCCCACATGCGAAGGCCTCGATGGTAGCTGAGCCCTCGTTAAGCCGTTCCAAGGGATACGGGAGGAAGACCAGGTCAGAAGCGGAGTAGTAGGGGGGTAGCCTGCGGTGCTGGACATAACCATGGACGGTTACCGATGACGAGAGGCCCTTTCCCTTCACATAGTCCCTGAGCTCGAGCTCTCCTGGCCCCCACCCCACAATATGAAGCGCGCAGTCCTTCAACCCCAGGCGCACCGCCTCATCGTAGATATCGACCATAAGGAAGGGGTTCTTTGCGAGGCCGATAGAGTGCCTCGAAGGAAGGAAGGTCACGGAGAGGATGTTGAGCTTCGCCGCGTCGAAGCCGACTGTCTTCTGCGACTCGGTTCTTTCCATCTCGTGAAAGACGTCCTCGTCGAAGACTGGGGCGTCGAACTCCTTCAGCTTCCGCCTAGGGACGCGAAGGTAGCGCGTGATGTCCTGGATTTCGGAGCGGTAGTCGCCAAGGAGCACCGCCTTCGCAGCCCGAAGGCCAGGGGTAAGCATCACCGTCCACGCCATCCTCGCCGCGCGGCCGACTGGGAGAGACCCACCGGTGTACTGTGTTACCGTGACAAACCTCGAAGATGCCAGGAAGGACGGGACGAAGAAGAGCGAGTAGTAGCTTGAGAAGTGCAGGATGTCCATTCGGTCCGCTGCGGCCTCTTTGACCAGGTTGAGGGTGAATGTCGGCCCTAGCAGTTGCCTGAAGATGGTCGTGTAGCCCGCTTCGTACTTCCTTGGCCTGAGTATGGCACTAGGTGCGAGAATCGTTCCGTAGACTGGGATCCTCTTGACCGTGTGCCCGAACGAGTGGACGTAGGCCTTGGGCAGGTCTACATCCAGGGAGGGGACGTACTTGACGCACGTGTGTCCACGGCGCGCCAGGGCGAGGCAGTAGAAATCGAGGTAGGACTCCCACTGGAGGGACTTCTCCCATGGGACGAACCTTCCCTCTAGGAGCTCGGTCACAACCACTCCAACGTTCAAGCGTCTGCGAGACGTGCCCTTCGTCTGCTTATTAGGGATAGGGGATGCAATCTGGCCGGAACTCGGGTTCACGCAAGGACTCCGATTCCGTTTGGGGGTCGTGAGACATCCCCCTCCTCCATGTATATCCTGTACCAGAGGACGAAGGAAATTATGGCGAACAGCTTGCCCGAGTTCACGTAGGGGTCACGGGCGAGCGTCCTCACAGTCTCTCTGTCGAATAGGCCAGTGTAGCCCTTCTCCACCACCTGGTCTAGGACATGAGGGACGAACTCCTTCCACTCTCCCTGCATCCAAGATTCGATGGGGGCTCCGAACCCTCGCTTCCTCCTCATAGCGATTTCGCGCGGGATCAGGCCCTTTCTAACAGCCATTTTCTTGAAGATGTACTTGGTCTCTCTGCCGTTCATTTTCAGCCAGGAGGGTATCCGTTCGACCAGGCCGGCGAGGTCCTGATCGAGGAGCGGGCACCTAGCCTCGAGCGAGACGGCCATGCTCATCCTGTCGACCTTGACGAGAATGTCCTCCTCCAAGTAGCCCCTGATTGTGGCGTAATCCACGAGGTCTAGGGGGTTCTTGCTCGTGGTGCAGCGGTCCATTAGCCCCTGGTAGTAGGTGTAGGCGTCCATTACGGCGTGGCTTGCCTTGTGATCCTCGGAGTAGAGATGCTTGAGACCCTCGTGGTCGTGCAGAGTTACCCTCATGGTGAATCTCCGGTCATACTGCTGGTCCGCGTAACCCTTCTCGTAGGCGTGTTTCGCCATCCTCTTCACCTGGCTGTTCACAGGCAGCGCGAGAATGGTGCTCAGCGCCGGCCGCCGCAAAGATGGCGGGACCTTCGAATAGAGGGCGTAGGACCTCGGGTCCAGAAGAAATGGGTATCCCATGAAGAGCTCGTCTCCTCCGTCCCCACTGAGGGCCACGGTCACATCTCGCCTCGTCACCTCTGAGAGGTAATACGTAGGGATCATTGAATGGTCGGCGAAGGGCTCGTCGAAGTGCCAGAGCAGCCTGGGTAGAACCTTGAACGCGTCGGGGGTCACGGTGTGTTCATGGTGGTCCGTCTTCAGGAATTCGGCGACCTTCCGCGAGTAAGGAATTTCGCTCGTCCCGCCTTCGAACCCTATTGAGACGGTCTTTATCGGTTGGTCGGAGAGACGGCTCATGAAAGAGACAACGGTGCTCGAGTCGATTCCGCCGGACAGGAAGGCCCCCAGCGGGACGTCGCTCCTCAACCTCACTCTGACGGCCTCCTCCATGCCCTTGTAGAGCAGGTCAACTGCTCTGCCCTCTGTCATCGTGGGGTCTGGGTGGGGGGCGTAGTCCCAGTACTCTTCGATCACCAACCTCTCGTCCCTGAAGACTGCGTAGCAGCCCGGCGGTAGCTTCCGCACGGCCTTGAAAATCGAGTAGGGCGAAGGGACGTACATGTAGGTGAAGTAAAGGTCCACGGCACCGTAATCGATTTCCCTGGGCACGGGCGGGTGCTGGAGGATGGCCTTGAGCTCGGAGGCGAAGAGCAGGACGCTCCCATCGTGCGCGTAGTACAGGGGCTTCTTCCCGAACCTGTCCCTGGCGAGGTACAATCGCTTGGCTTTCGAGTCCCATATGGCGAATGCGAACATCCCCCTGAGGTGCTTGACGCAAGAGTCCCCCCACTCCTCGTAGGCATGGACAATGCACTCGGTGTCCGAGGCTGTGTAGAACCTGTGCCCGCGCTTTTCGAGCTCTGGCTGGAGCTCCCTGTAGTTGTATATCTCCCCGTTGAAGACCACCCAGACCGTGCCGTCCTCGTTGTGCATGGGTTGGTCTCCCCCTTCCAGGTCGATTATCGACAACCTGTCGATGCCCAGGCCGACGCCCCGGTCGAGGTAAGTACTCGACTGGTCAGGCCCCCTGTGCCGGATTGACCCACACATGGACTCCAGGAGCTGCTTGTCGGAGAGCCCGACGAAACCGCAAATCCCGCAACCCATGGGGCTCTCGGGTCCTCCGCCGCTTAAGAACCTGATGTCCCTGTTACGTCCAGCCAAGAGACGCATCCTGACAGACCGGAGAGGGACGCCTTTCTCTGTTGTCGTCACGAGCGCGAACACTCGCTACATGAAGGGGACTTTCGAGACCCGTGACAGCATCGCGGTGAAGATACCGCGACTCAAACCACACCATCCTCAACACCTCTGCCTGGACAAAGGGTATGACTTCCGAGATCAAAACAGGCGTGATCGCCAGGCGATACATCCCTCACATGAGACACAGGGGAGAGACATAGAACCCTGTGAAGCGATACAAGCCGAAGCGATAGGCAGTCGAGAGGAGCG
>JAFLZE010000008.1 GCA_029785685.1 Nitrososphaerota archaeon
CCCAGTTGGGGCAAGCGGCCGCTCCATTGTTTCGCTCTGCGACATGCATGAAGTATTAATCACTTCCCATCGACGAGCGTTGCATGGTGGTCTTGATTCCACTTGACGCTCTTCTAAGTGAAGTCCGCTCGGCCGCGGGACCAAGGCCGTCGCGGGTGCGGTCGTTGTCACTCTCATTCTCGTTGTTCCAATTGCCCCCGGCGCAAGAATGGGCGTCGATTGTTCGTCCCAGCTGTTATGTTACTATCTGTGTGAAGTCGCCTACGTGTCGGTTACTCGGTGGGGGTCGGTTGGTTAGTCGGAGGGGAAGGCTGGTCTTCAGACTGTCGTTTAGTTCTCGTTGGTCGTGGTTCTGACGCACGCTTCCGCCGTACAACACATCCTCGAATGGCTTCTTTGTGTCGTTTCGGGGTCTGGGACTTGCCGACGAAGAATGCCTCGGTCCTTGCACGGCCCTGTCATGAAGTCCGGTGTGGTGTCGATTGTCCCTGCGTGTCGTATGGAACGAGACAAAGAGTTGGGTGGGGTCGGCCGGTTGACCGCGTCACTTCTGGTGGGGGCAGAGAGGCCTTTGGAGTTTCGTCGTTGGCAAACGTCTGACCGCTCGATTTCAGTATCTTGCGGTTTGCACTAAATCACTACTCTTACCTGATTTAGCACCTTGCGTATCTAGCCTAATGACTGTCTAAGAAGCCGTTCTCAAGAGTAGACGCATATTCCGCTCGGCTATATTCTGCTTCACGACCATAAAGGGAACGGTCAGGAGAGCTTGTTTGCTCGTTGTGGTAATTCTCCTGGCCGCAAGTACGTGGTATCTCTTCAGTATGGCTAACCGAAACAATAGCTCGAGCAATAGCGTGATGACCATCACTCCAACAGCTTCGTTACCTCAGCCTTCATGGGACTACCAGGGCTCAGCATCCGCAGTTACCAATTCGTCGTAAGTGAAGTCGTGTGTTACCAACGCGTACTACATTTTCATCATGTGGTATGGTCCCACCTCTTCCAGCAATGGAACCCAACTCTTCGCTGACGTCTATATCATCGGAGCCCAAAGTGTAACCGGCAACTGGACGACCGGATACACCGTGGCCTACACTGGACGGCAGGTTCTCAACGTCACAGTCCAGTGGACCACGCCATCGACGTATAACGTCACTGGGGTGATGATTACGAATCTGACGAATCAAACAAGCCAGGGTTCCTTTGATGCGGTCCAGAAACAGGCCGTCGGGATAGCTCTTGCCAATTCTATGGTCAAGTCTGGCATTAGCGGAATGGATTGCTTCGTGAGTTTCGTGGACCCTCAGATCAACGACTTGTGTTCAGGATACTGGGTCCTGATAAACCAGATCAACGGCTGCAGGGGCCTCGCAGTCCTCATAAACTCTGGCCTGATTGAAGTGTCGGAGGTCGTTGTTTCTACCAGCTATCCAAACTTCGGAGCACCGTAGGGAACGAATTACGCACTATGCATATGGTGTCGTACGAGCCCGACTTCGCTTTGACGGTCTTGTGAACACGCGCTCAATAGGTCGCCGGCAAATCTGCCGTCAGTACTTGGCCAACCTGAGTTCACGAAGGGTAAGATAGCCTACAACGGAGACCAAGATGGCGAGAAACCCGAAGGCGATGAACACTTCCCCGATAGAGAAAACCGTAGCTGCGTACCCGGAGACTGCCGCGGATAGGGGTTGAGCAATGCTCAACAGGGCGACGATGACCGTTATGACTCGGCCGAACACTTCCTGGGGGATTATAGCCTGGAAAAGGGCCTGCAAAGGTACATTCAAGACCGACAGGACGAACCCAAAGGTGAAGATGAGCGCGATTGCGAGGAATTGTGTTGTCGACAAACCAACGAAGGCGATAATCGTCCCCACCGCGAAAACTCCAGCGAACTGAAGCTTCCCCACGTATTCCCTCGTGTTTCGCAGCTTCCCGACGACATATGCGCCCAGGAACAGCCCCAGCGAAAATGCCGCCAAGATGAATCCGTAGGTCGACGAGTCGCCGTTCACCCAGAACTTGGCATAGGGCGCCAAGAGAGCGAACACGCCGCCCAGTGAGAGATTGACTACCGCCGCGAGGATGGCGAGTTCTACAAGGAGCCGAGAAGAGAGGAAGTATCTCAATCCCTCAGTAAAGTCGGCCCGAAAGCTCCTCCTTGAGGGGGAAAGTTGAACCGAATCCGGATGCACCGGCATCTCACCAAGGTGCTTGGGGATCAGCATGAACATGGCCGCGGCAAAGAAGAAGGTGATGCTGTCATATGTGATGGGGAGGTCAACCCCCAACAGTGCGATAATCAGCCCGCCGACAGCGTATGACGCAAACTGATTGAAAGAGGTCGTGAGCGAGAAGAGGCTGTTCGCTGCGGTGAGGTTGTCATGGTCTTGTACCAGCCTCGGGATCGTGGCCTTTGTGGCTGCGTAGAAGAACCGGCTGAACGAATAGAGGACGAAGATTAGGGCAAGCAGCGCTGGAAAGGGAAGTTCATCAATGAAGTAGAGGAATGAAATTGCAGCTACGACTCCCCCCTGGACGACATTACTCACCACCATTGTGGTCTGCCGATTGAACCGGTCAACGTACACTCCCGCTATCGGCGCGACGATTACGGTCGGCAGAAATATCACCGCCTGAGTAATGCCGACTAGAAAGATCGAACCCGTCGTCGTGAGGACAAGCCAGAGCAGAGCAACGTCGAAGATGGCGTCTCCCGACACTGATACCAGCTGACCGAACCACAGAGAGAAGAAGGGACGGTTCGAGAGGACTTTGAGATAACTCGGCCTTTGGGAGGTTGGCATTCCTTGCGTGGTGTGCCTCGGCGACCTCACTATTAGCCTGCTATCGAGTTCTCTGTTCTTCACTCCTTTGGACAGCTTGGTCATAGTGTTTGACCTACATGAGAAAGCGGGGATGGAATCTCAAGTCGTCCTTGAAATCGCTGGAGCAAGTTGCCTACTTCGTCATCGTGTTCTTTGCGTCATTCGCCCTGAGGTTGTATACGAAGATGGACTACCCGATCCGAGAACCACGACGCTTGCTTTCACGGCTGCCAGCAACAACTTCGAGTTGGCCATCGCGATAGGAGTCTCGGTCTTCGGGCTCGCGTCTCAGGAGGCATTCGCCACGGTGATTGGGCCCCTCATCGAAGTGCCCGTCATGATAAGCTTAGTGAACGTCGCCTTTTGGCTACAAAAGAGGTACTTCTTCGTCAATGTGATGGTCCCTCGTGACAAACTGGCCCCATTCGGGGCTGGGGGACACGTTGGCGGGAGCGAGTCTGGATTGGGAGTCCGCAGAGAGGTGGAATCAAGATGAGTAGAGAACCCAAACAAACCCGATTGCTGTTCGTCTGTGTTGAGAACGCCGGGCGTAGTCAGATGGCAGAAGTGTTCGCATGAAGAAAGGAGTTTCAGGCTGAAAGCGCTGGGACCGTGCCTGCGGAGTCGGTCAACCCTGCCGTGGTCGAGGTGGTGGGGGAGAAGCGTTCAACTTCTCCTTCAAGAAGCCGAAGATGCTCACAATGGAAATGATTGATCGGGCAGACCTCGTCGTGACCATGGGCTGCTCTGTTGAGAAAGTGTGTCCCCGGCCGATGCTTGACAAGATGCAAAAGAACCTGATTGATTGGAACCTGGAGGATCCCAAGGGAAAACCGCTCCCTGAAGCAAGGAAAATTAGAAACGAGATTGAGCGAAAGGTAGAAGATTTCGCTAGGAGTCTACAGCAGTCTTGAGATCGTCTAGTTCTTCGGCTTCACACTGGTCAAGTCAGTCAATAAGTAGACCTATGCCACTGGGGAGAACATGCCCGAACTAGAAATTCGGAAGGCTGTCAAGGATAGGTATCAGAAGATGGCCCTGTCCTCCGATTCAAACTGCTGCGGGAACGCAGATTGTTGCGACTCAAGCTCAGTTTCTGTGGTCCAAGAGATACCTGTGGAGGCTTCCTCGGTAGACGCAGGGTGTGGATCCCCACTCGCTCTAATCAATCCCAAGGAAGGAGACGTTGTGCTCGATCTCGGTAGTGGCGGCGGAATCGACGTCTTCAGGGCTTCGCAGTTGGTCGGCCCCGGCGGGAAAGCAATCGGAGTTGACGCTACGCCTGAGATGGTGTGGCGGGCCAGAGCCACAAGAGCGAAGTACGGGGTCAAATATTCAAACACAGATTTCAGGCTGGGCGAAATCGAACATCTGCCAATCGGTTCGGGTGCTGTCGACTACGTGATATCGAATTGCGTAATCAATCTCTCACCAGACAAACAGGCAGTGTTCAACGAGGCTTCCCGTGCTCTGAAAGGAGGAGGTACCTTCGCCGTCGCCGACATTACCCTTCAGGAAGAAATTCCAGAGAGCGCAAGGAAGGACATGGGTTCTTGGTCAGCATGCCTCGCGGGTGCTCTAACAGACTTAGACTACAAGAATAAACTTCTCAAGGCTGGGTTCGCTGGCGTGAAGATTGAGCACATCTCTGATTCGGGCATTGGGGAATATCCTTTCAAATACTTCAGCTCGCATATTACAGCTAGGAAACCTGCCGCTAAATCGGCTCGCACCTAAGCTGACTGCCCACGTCTTCCGCTGTTAAGACCAGTAGGTGACGAGTAGGGCATTTTGCTAGCTGGTGCCCGAACCCCGGCCGGGACGGCCAGTGATGCGCTCTCTGTCCCCTCCAAAAGTGGTGGGGTCGGCCGGATTTGACTCGGCCACTTCTGGTGGGAGCAGAGAGGCCTTTGCAGCCTCCCCTTCTCCCAACATCTGGCCACCCGAATTCATAATAATCTGGTTCGTATAAGAACCCCACCCTGGACTCGGCACGTAATGATTCCAGACCGCATTCCACACATAGAACCTCGTTAGAAAAGTGCTTGGCACGTCGAGGCCGTTTTGGAGTTCGCATGGGATTTTGGAGATGCTGGAAAGAGGTGAAAGGGTGGACACAAAATAGACCGAATCGTGGCGTATAGCTGATTCGGTTACTGAGCTACAGACCGAGCCTTTCCGACGAGCCTTTGCCTGTACGCCTTCGCACACTCCTCCGAATTAAAGTAGTACCGACCGCCATCGATGTACTCGATATGCGGCTTTCCGAGGATGGCTGCTCCGCAGAACTCACACTTGAACTGAATCACAGTCTGGGGCTCGACCGCCGCACCGTACTCCTCCTTCTTCGTTCTGGTAATGACGAAGACGATGCAATTGGTTACGCCACGTATCTCCGCCAATCTCCCCGAAGTCAGCTCGCCCAACTCGTCTAGGTTCTGGGCTTCCACCTTCACAGCTATCGGGCTCATGCCGGCAGTTGCGTAAATCTCCCTCACCTCCTGTATTTCTGCGAGCTTGGCGAGGGCATCCTCGACATCCGCCGGCTGGACTTGGATGAGAGCTATGCCGCGGACCTTCCCGTATATGCGGTCTGGATTCACGATGACTGTGAACTTCTTGATAACCTCCAGCTCTACCAGCTTGTTGATTCTCGTACGAACTGTAGGAATGCTCACTCCCACGCGCCGGGCAATCTCCTTGTACGCCACCCTGCCGTCTTCCTGGAGTTGTTCTATTATCTGCACGTCGGTGTTGTCTAGCTGGACGGACAAACAGGGCCTCGGGTAGCTTGTCGTAAGTTAAGCATTTCTGCGAACCGCCTAAACAATGAAAGCCTAGGGTCAAACCTACTTTAGGAAGAGTACTCTACCGAAGGTTTCGTTTTCTGATATGAAGGGATAATGCCCAAGAAGCCACGGCCCGGACGCTCTGGCATGTGTTCGTGTTGTGCTCCCGTCGAGAGAGAGGACGACGACCAGGTGGATTTGGAAGCGAAGAAGGATCGAAAGCCCAGGCCCACCGTGCAATGAAGTCATCCGTCCTTCATCGCAGAATCGGTCCGTTTTACGCGTGGAGGCGCTGTCCCTGCGTGCAGGGCAGACAGGCTCGCTGCCAAAGTCAGCCGGAAGAGTCCGGTCGCATATCGGGCGTGTCCGGCCAACCCGGGTGATGAAGCCTACGGATAGGTATGAACTGATTATTCTTGGCCAGGGTTCCGCGGCTTTCGCAGCCGCAATCAAGGCCAATGACTCGAAGATTAAGACCGCGATGGTGGGAGGCAATGCCACTCAGGGAACGGTGATTGGCGGGACCTGCGTCAACGTCGGGTGCATGCCGAGCAAGCGGCTAATCACCGTGGGGACGGGTTTGCACAATGCGCTGAGCTCCCCCTTCAAGGGAATAACATACACCGGGACCAAAGTCGACTTCGCGAAGGTAATGCGAGAGAAGGACGCCATGGTAGCGAAATTCAGGAAGGAGAAATACTCCGATGTCCTCAGGAGCTTGGGCCATGTGACGTACTACTCCGGTAGGGCCAAGTTCGTCTCCCAGGGTGAAATCGAGGCGGACGGCAAGAGACTCGGGGGAGAAAGATTCATCATTGCGGTAGGGGCAAGGGCCAACATCCCTCCTGTGGAGGGGATTCAAGATGCCGGCTACCTGACGAACGAAGACGCCTTGAGCCTGGAACGTGTTCCAGAATCTCTCTGCGTGATTGGAGGTCGTGCCCTCGGGCTTGAGTTCGCGCAGATGTTCGCCCAATTCGGCGCGAAGGTGACAATCCTGCAGCGGAGCGGAAGAATCCTGCCCGAAGATGAGCCAGAGATTTCCTCCGCGCTGACTGACTGTCTCCGTGAGACCGGAATTGCCGTTCATACTGGCGTCGTGGTGAATAGCGTAGCCAAGAGAGGAACTATGAAGGCAATCAGGTTTACGAGCGGCGGCGCCACGAAAAGGGTCACGTGCGAGCACGTCCTGCTCGCCACAGGCAGAAGGCCCAACACCGAGTATCTCAATCTGGAAAAGGCCGGCGTTAAGACTGACGACGGCGGTTTTGTAGTGGTGAACAACCAGATGCAGACGTCAAACCCCTCAGTCTGGGCCGCGGGAGACGCGATAGGTGAACCGATGCTCGAGACGATAGCTGCGAAGGAGGGGGCTCTGGCCGTTCATAACGCTCTCAGCATCGACAAAAGAAAGATCGGCTTCGACGAGGTTCCCTCCGCAGTCTTCACCTACCCTGAGGTGGCCAGGGTTGGACTGACCGAGGCGGAAGCAGAGCGCCGGGGGATAGCGTGCTCTTGCACCGTTCTGCCGATGGAATTTGTGCCAAAGGCGCACGTGATTGGAGATACTCGCGGGCTTGTGAAGATGGTGATAGAGAGGGAGGCAAAGCGAATCATAGGGGTACACATTCTTGCGCCGCACGCGGCCGACCTGATTCTCGAAGGCACGCTTGCAGTGAAATACAATCTGACGATTGACGATATAATCGACACAGTCCACGTCTTTCCTACCCTCTCGGAGTCGATTAAGCTAGCCGCGCAGTCGTTCTACATGGACGTGGGGAAGATGAGCTGCTGTGTGGAGTAGGAGAAAGTCATCTCGAGATGCCAGACCTGAGAAAGCGGGGTGGCGATGGCGAGCGAGGACTTGACAGTAACGAGGACGGGGGAGGAATCACGGAGTCCCGCTCAACTCCTGTGGCATGGGCCTTCGCACTAGTCGCGATGGTAGCATGCTGCGGCGTGCCCATCCTGATTGTAGCTGCGGGCGGGCTCGCGTCCATCTCGGTCGTTGCGGGGAGGTATTGGCTGCTCTTCGCTGGTGCAGCGGCCCTTGTAGTGACGGTGGCTGCGGTTGGGATTGCATTGAGGGTCAGTAGCAGAGGCAGGAGCAGGAATCCACAGAAGAAGAATGGTGAACGTGAAGATGATTGCTGCAAATGAATCGGATCTATTTTCAATGGGTGTCGAGCCTGATTGACGGCTAGCCGGTCCAGCCACCTCCACTACGAGCGCTTTGCAATCGGAGCCGCGTTCGCGAAAAGGGCATACCCCCTCCTCTTTCTCGCTCTTTCGGTATCCGTCTCTGTGCTGTACATGTTCCTCCTCCCCTCGCTCCCACTCGGGGCGCTCGTGCCCTACGCGATTCAGTTCTTAACTCCCGTCCAGGCGGCCTTCGCTCTGATCTTCGGTGTCCTCCTAAGTCTGGTCGCCACGCTGAACGTCTACGCCTTCAGGATGCGGGCATCCTCCGTCAAGGCCGTCACTGCAGGGTCGATCATCGCCAGCCTGGTGAACGGCCTTTGCTGCACCCCTCTGATACCGAGCCTCATAGCCATGACCGGAGCTTCGACGCCGGTCCTCTACGCGATATCCCCTCGACTCCAGGCCTTCTTCGAGTTCAATTCGCAGTACTTCTACGCGCTCTCGGTCGCGCTCCTGCTCATCTCGATTCACTACCTGAGCCGGAGCATCACCGCCTGCTGCGACGTGGGGAAGAGAGGGATGTTGCAGTGAGGAACCGGAAGCCAGGGCGGCGGCGGAACGGAGGCAACAAGAAGCTGCTTCTTGTTTCGCTTGGCGTGCTCGTCGTACTCGTCGCGGCGGGCGTCGGTGCCTACGCGTTCTACGATCATCAACAGCCAGCAAACACCACAGGAACCATCGGCATTGGTATGGGGGACAAAGCTCCGGACATGCCCATCTACCTGACTAACGGAACGTCCACATCACTGAGTAGTTTTCAGGGGGGTGCCGTCCTCGTGTGGATGGTGGCCACCTGGTGCCCGGGGTGCCAGGAGACAGCGCCCGTCATCGCATCGCAATACTACTCTCAGCTCCGCTCGGCTGGCGTCACCCTGCTGACGGTCGAGGACTTCAACGACCTTGGCTACTCGGGCCCGACGATGACCCAATTCGCAAGCCAGTATGCCGGCGGGGCGGGCAGCCACCCCGGGTGGCTCTTCGCTGATACGTCCCAGAGCGCAACATACACCTACAACCCGCAGGCCGACCTCGATATTTGGTACCTCGTCGGCCCGTCGGGGAAAATCGTGACCAGTGGTTTCAATCTCGGGACGACTATCCAGAGTGCGATAACCGCCGCAGATAATCTCCAGACGGTTACGGCGAGCGGGTGAGTGATGAAGAGTGAATAAGCCCATGCCCGTCGACACCCCGCGGACAGAGGCTTCTCAAGGGGGACGCAGCGTGCCTCTGCTTCTCAGGACAATGCTCCGCGCATGTGGATTCAAGGTCCTGATGACTGGGAGCTGGCTGGGCTACTGGCTGCTATACATGGTCTCAGGCGGCATGTTCTTCTACTATTCGTTCGACACTTTCCCGCTCCTGCAGAAGTATTAGGTGCCAAACCTACATTCTTCAACTACTTCTCCGGCCCTCTTGGCCTGTACAACTCGGGGATAATCTGGTACCCGAATGGGCACCTGCAGGCCAACCTCGTCTACGGGCCGTTCATCTTCTCGCTGGTGCTCGCCACGCTCTTCTCGCTGAACATGGTACTCGTGGTCTTCAGCCTCCGGTTCTCCCGTTTCTCGAGACGGACAGGGCCGGTCGGACTGCTCGCGCTGGTCCCGGCCCTCTTCAGCGGGGGATGCTGCAGCGTACCCATCGGCCTTGTTGGTCGGTATATTCGCCCCGGCTGCGGGCCTCTTTACGCTCGTGTACGATTACTCGTACCTGATCAACCTGGCTTTCGTTATTCTGATGGTACTCGTGCTTCTATATGTCGGCAGGAGGGTGGCCAGGACGAGTAGTGGGCAATCTTGAGGGAGGCAAGTTGCATGAATGAGGGCTCAGGCCCATTTCGGAAGTTGACCTCGCAGTCGCTCTGCTCCCCTCGCCGGTCTTGGCGTTCGTGGACTGGTAGCCAGCCAACTCACCAGCCCGATAGGCGTTCTACTTTCAGCCCCCAAGCGTGGGCTACGCATCTTTCCGTTTCTCCTGTAGAAGTACATGCACTCGGGCCGAAGATTCATCGGTGAACTCTGCCGTCAGTTACTCAGCGCTAACGGTCGCCTCTGTGTGATATGGCTTCGTCCATGAAGGCCTGAGGAGACACGACTGTCCCTTTCGGCCCTTCGTACGATTCAAGCCAGTCGGAGAGGCACTGCTTCCTGTCGAAAAGGAATTCCCTCCTTACGCCAGCGAGCTCTACGACACGAAGTTGAGAGCCAGCGGGACAGGGCGGGGGTCGCGGTGAGCCGCTTCACAGGGGCGGTCGGTCTTCTAGCCGGAGGGGCACTCCTGGCAACAGGTGCCGGAGGTTTCCTCTTCTTCGCGGTCGCCGGCGTCCCGGCCATTGCCGCTAGAGGAGCGTTCATCGTCTTGGGCGCGGAAACTAGGAAACGGAGTCTTGAAGACATAGTCAGACCGCTGGCATGTGGGCCTAGAGTTCCTATCTCTCTCGACACACCCTCGAATGGGAAATCGTCGCCTGGCTCGCAGAACTAAATCATTCAAGGACATCGCAACGCTGTGTATAACGCAGATCAAGAAGGGCCAGTCGGGCTTGCCGTAGAGGCGGGCGAGGGTCGCCGCTACCAGCTGGGCGATGGTCTCTGCTTCGGGCTCCTGGCCGTGGCCCGACTTCGGTTCGAATGACCTGTGTAGGGCGTGAGCTAGTTCGTGAAAGAACACGGACCAATCCTCAGTGGCCAGTGCTATGATTTGGCGCTCATAGTCCGTGAGGCCGTAGATGCAGGCCGAAAGGCGGAGGTAGTTCACCTTCATGCCGCACCTTTCTGCGACCTCGAGGAGAGGGGGCGGGTCTCTGGGCTTGTACGTTGGTAGCTCGTCGCCTTCGGTGTCCTCGATGCGAAATACGGGGATTGCCCTGAAGCCTACTAGGACTTCGATCTCTTTTTCGTCGTGTGGGTCTGTGGTGTCGTCGAGGCGTTTCTTGACGAAGACCGGACCGAGAATCCGGAACGCCTTGCCTCCTCAAGGACCTTGAACAGTTCGAAGTTGCTCTCGTCCGCCCTGATTTCGAATTCGGACGGCCCCTTCGGCTCGACCCTCTTGAGGTCGTACCCCTTCCTGGTCAGCGTGGCACCCTTCAGCTCGACCAGGGCGTTCCCGTCCGAGGCGAAAATCGGTATCCTCAGCCGCCTGTAGAACCCGTTGGCGTACGACTTGTAGGGTCTCTCTCTCCCGTCCACCAGCACCCTGATGTCGTCCTCTGTCTCCTGGCGCACCTCCACGACGACATCGCTCAGTCTGTCCAGTGTGGGATGAATCATCGAGATACAGGAGCTGACCTCCCTGAGGTTCCTCCCCTGCGCGATGAAGACCTGGGCGACCGAAGCTATGGCGGCCTTGGTGGGGCCCAGCTCCTCCATGACCTTGACCGCGAGCGTCTCCGCGTTCCGCTTCGCGGCAGCCTTCGCCTCGGGGGAGGCGTTGAACTGCTCGACCAAGAGGTCGATCTGCTTCCGCAGGGGCCCCATCCCCTGCTCTTGCTGCATCGAGAGGGAGTAGGATCCGTGCGCCCTCGCCCCGACGCTCCTCCCGAGCACCCGCGACAGCTCGTCCCTCTCAAGGGGGGCGGCTCCCACCGGGCTGGAACCCTCCTTGAATCCGGTCCCACAGGTTCCACAGAGGCCGTCCACCAACGGAGACCCGCACTCCTCGCAGAGCTCGAGGGGTTCGTCTCCCTGTGGCATGAAAGGGGACGGGATGGGGCCTTTTAAGGCGGAAAGAGTCTTGCATGACAAATCTCTATAATGCCCGACCGTTTTCCCGCTGTAGTAAACATTTAAACGTAACGTAATGCTAGCGTAGTTCTATGCCAGACAGACGGTTCAGAACAATTACCGTTTCGGCCCAGCTGTACCAGCAGGTCCAGGAGAAGGCGAAGAAGGAGAAGAAGCCCCTTGCGGGTTTCGTCAGTGACATCCTCGAGGTCATGCTCTACATAGAGGAAAGGTTCTCCAACTACGCGCCGTTTCTGGAGCTGATCTCCCTCGGGGAGGACGAAGTCGTGATACGTGACAACAAGAAGGACAGGATCGTGGGCGTGAAGGCGAAGTCGGCTGACGGGGGGAAGGTCAAGTTCTACTGCGAGCTCGACGCCTCTGACTACTGCCAGCACACGGCCTTCGCGGCTGCGCTCCCGCAGGTCAGGAACGCCCTAAGGCGCTAGACCCACATTCAAGGCGGTCTCGATGCTCCCGCCAGACTTCGTCAGGTACTGGGAGGGGAAGGGCCTTCAGAGGCCCTACTGCTTCGAGTGCATCCGCTTCGCCCATGAGATGTTCACAGCCAGAGGGATTTGCTGGGAGTACGGAGCCTATGTTTCGCTCTATTCCAGCTGCAGGACGTTCGAAAGGAGGGTGGGCTCGTCCCCGCCCATCGTTGATGAGAACCTGATCAAAGAGAGCCACAGGTTCGGGCTCGCCGAACTAGTAAAGTAGAGAGGTCCTGCTCACACTGTCACTTTCGCCCAGGACTCTCCTCCTCATCCAAGTCTGAAACTGGTCGGACGTTAAGAGTGGTACCGAAGGAAGAAGTCCTGATTGACTTCCGATAACTTCGTCGAGCGCGTCCACGCCTACTCCAAGTGGCTCCTTGGACTCGAAACTGGCCCAAGAGATTGCGGATCAGCTAGGCCTGTAGATGCGCTTTCCAAGCCAGATATCTCTCAATGAGTAATCTGGTCGATATGCTCAGTCTCAGGTTCGAGCCTGGCCTCCAGTATCCAATGTATCTCGATTCGTGTGACCTGCGACGCGGCCTTCCAGTTGCTTCCACCAAGAATACTTTGTGGAGATTCCTGATTTTTCTGCCATCTTCAGGATCGTCGTATGAGAAGAGGAACTTGCATCTCTTTGTTATCAGTCCGGTCTCTTCTCTCAATTCCCGGATAGCGGCGTCCATCCTGCTTTCGTGTCTTCTTGCTCCTCCACCAGGGAGCAGGAATATGCCCCTCTTCCCCGCGACGACGAGGACTCCGTCCGGGGTATCTACCACCGCGGTCCCTCTCCTCCTCACAATACTGCGGGGCTGGAATCGGGGAGTTTGATGAATCCGACTCCCGTAACCGCCCTGCCCAGGCCTAGAGTATACCTGAGCCCCGTCATGAATCCTAGCGGCCTCCTCGAGTTGCGGAAGGGTGGCAAAGTCCCTCCCCTCAGAAATCAGCCTTACGAGCACGTCAACATCCAAAGGGCGGTACCTGACTACTTCGGCACACACATTTACGGTCCTGTTCTTCTGACTGATGAAGGGAAACTGCCTGAGGCTGTTGTTGTGCTTGTCGCCATGAATTAGCCACGCACCCGAGTCCGACCTGTTCTTGGGATCGTGCCTCAGTTCGAATTTGATTCCTCCGCGTTCCATGAATCCTCCTTCCTCACCTAGACCCGACGGGTCATGATTGCCCCGAATGATGACGATTTTGCCGTTCAATTGGTTCATCACGCTTCGGGTCCGTTCCAATGCATCCGGACCGGGAACTCTTCCACTCCACACGACATCACCCAAACAAAAGGTGGTGTCTTCACTCGAGACAGTGTTGTTCCAGTTGTTCACCAGAATCCTGTCCATTTCCGCGGCATCGAGGAAAGGCCTCGCGCAGTGACTGATTATGTTCCCGTGACCGAAGTGTGTGTCGGAAATCAGCCAGGTCTTAGGGCCGCCGCTTGTGACGTGTGCCCGGGAATCAACCTCGATGTAGTTTCTCTTCCGATATTTGTCCAGGTCCTGCGAGAGGAAATACCTGGACAATGCCTGGCTGCGGGTCAGAATCTTGTCCATGAGGATGTCATACTCGTAGACTATCTTTCCATTGCCAAGAAGAGGAATTCGCCATGCCTCACTCGGGAGGTAAATTCGACGCAGTCCCTCAACTTCCGGTCCCAGTCTCGAAGTCTCGGACGGTCCCATCTTGAAAGCCACAGCGGCGTGGAACCAGAAGTTGTCGCTCGATGCCTCGTTAAATTGGAGCCTCCCAGGAGCTGACTCTATCTGACTTCGAATTGCGGCATACATCTGAGCCCTGAAGTCCTTCAACTCCGGTGACGGTCTGATCCTGAAAGCGAGGACGTGCCCGGTCAGAGACTGCTTTAGCTCCCACCCGTCGTATTCGTAGGGCAGGGTTTGGAAGTCCCTGGCGACATCCCGCACCCTCTCCATGATTTCGAGTTCAGGCACCCTTGGTCGGAAGTTGTAGACCAGCGTCAGGTGCGGAACCTTGTGCACGTGATGAAGATGGAAATTCTCTCCGAGATCTCTGATTGCACGTTTTAGTTTCTGCTTTTCGAGAATCGGCCGGATTTCGATTAGCTTGTCATATGTCAACAGAAGCACCTGCCATCGTGTCTCATGTGAATATCGAGACGCTCATCCATAGGTTGTCCTGCGAATCGAACATGTAAAGCGTGTACACTCCGCTCCCGTACTTCTGAGTGAAGCCAGACAGCGAAAAGGTCACTGACAGATCTCCCCCGGAATATGCCCACGAATTCGCGTAAACTGCTACCCCGCCATCGCCCGTCGTAGGAGAGCAGATGTAACCGGCTGGGCATGGCGCGAACACAGCTCCTATTGATGTGCCCGGGTCATAGGCGAATGTTGCATCCAGTTGGGATATGGTCATTGGCTGGGGAGTCGGGTCGTATGAGACTGCGATTTCGTTGAGGTCCAGAGTTCTGGAAAGCGTGCCTGTAAGCGTGACAACGCCGTTCGAATAGATGGGTGTCTGTAACTCCACGTAGGAGTTTTCGAAATCTTCCGTGAAATAGAGGGCCGACGTGCTCGGATTCCACGCTATACCTATTGACACTTTGTTGTGGAAAGGATTGAGGATGTTGTCACGGTGCCCGTTGTTGCAGCAGGCTGCATCGTTGTACATCATGCTGTAGTCGGAGTTCGCTATCCCATCCTCCACCGTCTGGAGTGTGCATGCAACCGGGGTCACCAAACTGGAGTCTGGCGGGGAATCCGTGCAGTAGTCGAGGCCGGCGTTTTCAGCGACGTACCCTGTCCCGCCGAGGAGGGTATAACGCATGTAGGGCTTGTATCCCTGCACGTCCCAGTGGCTGAAGTACCCGAAGTATGCCATGGAATCCGAGTGCTGCTGCCCTGATGGGATGGAGCTCAGCGTCAGGTTCTGCAGCCCGTTCTGATTCCTATCTCTATTGATGAGATTCAGGGCGTACTGGGCTAGCTCGGCGTATTCAGACGGATATGATACGTTCGCCTTTCCTTCTGTGAAGTTCGGGTCCGCTATGTTCTCCTGAAACCCCGGAGTCGTACTGGTTGTCAGTTGTGCGGCCGATACGGAAGTTGTGGGGGTCGCTGACGTGGCCGTAAGCGATGTTTGAGTAGAAGATGTCGGGGTGGCGCTTGTTGTAGGCATGGCAGTGCCGGTAGTCGTAACGCTTGACGCGGTAGAACTCTCAGGCCAGAAGCCGTCCAAGTAAGAGGCTTGGGTGGAAAAGAATCCCGATGGCGAACCGGATGAGGTCAGAGCCGCTATTTGTGGCGGATTTGCATACCACACTCCAATCAGGAGCAGAATGAGAATGATAGCGAATGCCTTCGAGCGCAACCCCCTTCTTCCGAGGCCGGCGATTCCATAGGCTATGGCAAGAAGAACGGTTGAGTCAATCAGAGAAAGAAGGATGATGTCGCGCGGACCCAAGGAGGGAGAGGAGTAGCCTATCGTCCATGCTAGAATGAAGAACAAGAGAGGGAACAGGTAGGGCCAGACGTGCCGATGGCGTCGTCTGTAACTGTGAAATGACGGTCCTGGTGACGGACTTCGGGCGACCGGAGGCGGCTGGGAGAGAGGAGGTTCAATCGGCCGTGATGAACATGTCTGTTCGTGCGCTTCTATGTGACCAAAGCAGAATGGACGGCTGCAGTAGGAGCATCTAGCGAAAGTCTCCGAGCCAACCTCAGGCCTCCCGCAGGTCCCGCAACGGGGCCGCCTGTCGACGGGCCCGGGCGGCAGCCTCTCGATTGGGGGAGAAGTTGATGGCTTCCTGGCTTCGGCTATTTCGCAACTCGAGAGTTCCGAGGCGAAAATGTCAGCAAATTCCTCTTCAGCGATAGCAATCTTGGAGTCGTCCCAGACGAAGTCACAAACCCAGGACGCCGCTGTTGGGGGCATTGCGATAGGGCGCAATCCAAAACGCCTGTATCCAATCTCCCGGACGGCATCGTAGAGCTTTCCCACCTCGGCCGGTGCCCCTTTGACAAGCAGGTGCCGCCCTCGGACGTACCCACCGAAATCCTTGGTTCCGTGGCCCATGAAATCAACGAATTCGCGGCCCTGTCCCGTGGTCACAAGTATGTGAAGAAGAATCCCGTCTTTCGTATAGACGACCCTTCTGGGCAATCGCCAGCCCTACCCTTCCATACAGCACTTACATGAGGCGACCGCGCATTCGTAGACGTACTTGTGGTCACATCGCGGAGTGGCACGGCATTCGCACAGTTTGTCGCCGTAACGATTCTTGGGCGGCGGCGGGTGATAGGATGACTGGCTTGCTACGTGAGAGGACGTGGGTATGTTCATCGCTTTCGGGTCGGCTGGGCAGTTATGGCTCGCAGGTAGACGGTGGTCTCCGCAGAATGATCTAGCGCAATACTGGCATTTGAACGGGAAGAATTCGGCCTTGCCGCAGAATTCGCAGTTTGACATTTGATTAGCCGTTGAACCAGAACCAGTCCACTTCGGTCTTGAATCTATGGAGCGCCTTTGATATGGTGTCGTCTAGGGCGCGGATTTGTGACGGGATGATTGTCTCGTCCAAGAGAATCTTGTCCGATTCTTCCGACCCGCCTGTGTGCTTTGTGAACGCGATATCTCTCGTTCCTCCCTTGAATTCTATTCCGATTTCCTTCCGCTTGACTATGTCATATTGCACTCGAGAACGAACGGAGACGCGGACAGCGTCAAAATTCGGTTTGACATTGCCGGCTACGCCGTTCCCCCCTGTACCCATCACCTCTAGGTCGATGTGCCTCCATTTCCTAACGTGATCGTAGTCAGACCCGTACAGTTCAGGATTCTTCTGCGCGGGGTCGGTTGAATCATAGGCGTTCTCCCACGCTAGGTGCAATGATGATTCCGATCTGCTGAAGGGACCTCCTGCCAGCTTTCTCGCTTCGTCGTCACAATCGGCCGCGATGGCTTCGAGTAATTGAGCCAGGTACTCCGGACTGAGGCTCCCAGTTTCCTGTTGGAATTTCTCGAGTATGTGGTCAGTGGCGGGGTAAGCCCGCTTCACAATCAGTTTGGCTTCTTCGGCGGCTTCCCTTTCCGCATTGACCTTGGCCACGAGTTCTTCGAACTTGTCTCGGGGCATTTCTTTGATTCCCTTGTCCTCGTAGCATTTCTCGCAGGTGAGCAATCCACCCGTACCGCCCACCCACCATTTCGGGTAGGCTCCGCAGAAGACGCATTTCATGCAGTTTCCGCAAATTGTGGTCAGGCTGCCGAATCTGTATCTTGTCTTCTCGTCGGAAATCCACTTATGGCAGGACGAGCACACAACCATCTTGTTTCTCCCTACTTGGCTGGAACGCTATGGAACAATCTTCTGTAATTTAGCCGTTCTCGGTGAGTTGCGCTTTTAGCGTCCGACCCGGGCCTCCTTGAATTCCTTCTTGCCGCATTTCCTGCATTCCCGCACCATCCTGCCTCCCCATCCGGGGTATATGCCCCAATCCGACCACTTGTGGAAGCACACCAAGGGTCAAAGCTTGTCACCTTGGCTAACTTAAGGTGTAACCTAGGCTAATCCAAAGTGAGCTTTCACATATCCTCGTCGTAAGTATAGGACAGAAACGGCGAGCATCAAAACGCCAAGGCCGAGTCCTTCGAATATTGGAGTGTAATCGGATCCTGTAATCAAGCCAAGTGACGCAGGCGCAGATTGGTACAACCCTATGCCAGCAAAGCCCAGTATCAGGCCGATGGCAGGGGCGATGAATGCCAAGTAGTAACCCCAGCGCTTCCCTCTCCAAAGGCCAAACACCAAAATCAGTTCGGCTATGCCCAGGATTACCGACAGGTACGCCAAAGTCAATTCGGCAGGCACCCCGAACTGGAACCACTGCGGCACGGCCGGATTAGACAGATACTGCATTGCGCTGTAATCTCCGTTCGCTGTGCTAAGACCCGAAATGATGTCGGCCAATCCAATCAAAGCCCAGACAAGGGCTATCAGTGAAAGGCCCAATGTCCGAGTGATCTTCTCAACTGGGGGAGGAACCTGCTGAGGAATGTCGCTTGTAGCCGGTTTGACTCCGGCAACAAGATCGAAGGAGCAATAAGTGCAGAACCTCGATTCGGCCGGTGTGTCTCTCCCGCAACTGGGACAGACTGGCAACCTTCGATGTTGTTCCTGGAGTTGTTATTTAAGGTCGGACGGAACCTTGCCGCCGCAAGCCCTCTGCGCTCCTTCTAGGACAACTTGGCGCCATAGCTTTAAGAAATGAGGTTGCTGAATGGTGACCGGCAGATGGCTGAGCAGGCCAGCTCGACGGTCCGGGTTGACGGCGGATATACGACCGACTATTTCTTCACCAACGGAGGCATCTTCAAGGTAAAGACAGGGTCATACCTAGTTTTGATTGGTCTCATTGTTGTCATTGAGCTCGCCTTTATCTTCATTCTCGGACTGATTGTAGGGGTGCTTCCCATAGCAATTGTGCTGGCCATAGTCTACAAGCCAATTGCGAAACAAAGAACCAAGAACCTGACTCTAGATGGGCTAGGCCAGTTATATTCAGCAAAGAAAGCGCAAAGGTTCGGCTGGAACGAAATCCAGGAGCGGAGTCTTGAGAAGAACAAACTGAAGTTCAAGGCGATGGGCAAGAAGTACACGGTTGGGCTGAACAAAGTGCAACGCGGGTTGGTAGAAGGAATCATCGCGAATCAGCCCTCGATGGGTAAGTAGAATCGCGCCATAAGCCGCTTTGTTATTAATGGGCGTATTCTGCGTCTGTGTGATAAACCGAGGCCCTCTTGTCACTCGCGACCTGAGGGCGCTGAAGCAGACCGCCAGATCGCTCCTCCCCCCTGACAGCATCTCCCTGCGCATAATCGAGTCCCAAGAGGATTTGCTTCCCGATGAAAGGGCCCGCGTGGTTGTACCGATGCTCGCCAAGATGGTGTGGGAGGAGCTCAGGGAGAGGAGGCCGACCGCTTCATGACCACTTCGCCGTCCTTCACGTGAAGCTCCCAGCCATCGGGGACAAGCTCCCTTATCCTGCCCAGGTCTGCTCTCGGCATGCCCCCGGTTGACGGTGCAGTCTCTTTCCCGGCTTTGGGCGGTCGCGCCTTCCCGTCCTTCGTCGCGATCAGCTTCTGCAGGTCCGCCGGCGAGAGCCCCGACAGGTCCCCCAGGCCCCCGATTTCCTCATCGGTGAAGCTGAACACCTGGAGGAACCTCCTGTTCATGGCCGAGAGCACGTCCGCCTGCCCCGGGTCCACCCTGCCGAACACCGTGAGGTGCGGGACGAGCCTCCGATAGTCCGCCGCCCTCTCCTCGACCGACTTTTTGTAGTAGGTGTCCATGTAGAAGCCGTGCCCGCAGAGGGCATGGGCCGCGTGCTCCCCTATGACGTCGCTCCCCTTGGTTAGGAAGTACTTGCGGAAGAGGTGGAAGTGCACCACGTGGGTCCTGTGCCCCTCGATTAGCTTGTCGTACCCCGCCCTCTCGCACACTCTCCGGAAGGTCTGGATGGCCACCTTCTCCCTCAGCCAGATGTCCCCGGCGAGCTTGAAGACGTACCTGTCCATCGGGGCAGGGACCACCTTCGCCTTCGGGGCCCTCGGCGCCGGGTCCCAGTCCCAGAGTATCCTCTTGATTGCGTCCCTGGCCTCGTCCGTCATGAACACGACCCTCTGCCTCCCGTTCTTGGCGTTCTCGGCCCTGACCGTGGCCGTGGCAGGGTGCGAGTCCAGGTTGAGGTCAGAGACCTTCAGCTTCAGTGCCTCGATGAGCCTCATGCCCGATGAAAGGAGTAGCAGGACCAGGGCGAGCATCTTCCTGTTCGGCCTCCCCATCGTGAGGACCCTCCTCACCGTCTCCATCGAGAGGGGCTCGTCCTCAATCTTCAGGACCCTGGGCTGCTCCACCTTCTCCCTGAACAGTTGGGCGTCTATCCTTACGTCGAGGAACAGAAGGAACTTCTTCGCCGCATGGACGTACCCCGTCAGGGTCTTCGGCTTGATTCCCTGGAGGTCGAGCCACCCCACGAACCCGTCAAGGACCTTGTAGACGCTCTCCTCGTCCACTTCGGTGATGCGCTTCTCCTCGCAGTACTGCCTGAAGCGCGTGATCCCGTTCTCGTAGTACCGCTTTGTGTGGAGGCTCTTGCTCCGTCGGAACTTTTTTTCAACGAATTCAGGCGCTTGACCCCACTCAATCACATGGGGGCAGATGGCGTACGCATTTAACGCCCGAAAACGCTCTCTGACCACACCAAAAGTGGTGGGGTCGGCCGGATTTGAACCAGCGATCTCAAGCGATCTCGAGACAGGCTCCCGAAGTGGCCTTCTTCCCGAGGCTTGAAGCCTAGACCAGACTAGCCGACGACCCCTAGCAGGCGCCCGCCCGCCCTCTGTTTATATCCTGTCGGGAGACCCTACCCGGTCAATAAATAGACAGTCGCCTGTGTGTATACCTATGACTCAGACGTGCTGCCCTGTCTCAGTGTGCGACTCTCCCGACTGCCTGCAGTTGACAGAGCGGGAGGCGATGGTGTGCATGGCCATCTGTAGTAGTCAGGAACCAGTAGCATTCTCCACCCTCAAAACTGCGCTCGGCTACCACCAAGAGGTGGTTTCTAGGATACTGAAGCGGCTGATGGATCATGGGGCCATAGAGAAAACACGTGGCAGATACCAGCGGGCTGGTCAATAACTACCTTCGGGGACTCTGGACCGGATCGGAGGTGGATTAGATGGCGTGTTGCGACTGCTGCGGCGGACGCTGCTGCGAAGAGACGCAGGAGACGGCATAGGGGGAGCATTTATAGGCTGAAGGAGGGGCCTGACTATTGATGTCCGAAGAACGGAAGACGGTCATCGTTGGTCAGAGCAAGCCCCTCCTCAACTATGTGACCGCCTGCATTACTATGTTCAATGGCGGTGCAAAACAGGTAGTGCTCAGAGCGAGAGGGGAGGCCATCAACATGTCCGTCGAAGTAGCCCAGGTTCTGAAGAAGCGCTTCATGAGCAACGTCCAAATTTCGAACATCACGATTGATGGTGAAAACGTCACGTCGAGGGATGGAAGGCAACTCAACCTCCCGGTCCTCGAAATAGAGCTCTCAATCCCAATGGCCACAGTTTCGCGCTGAGAACCCCCGTACGTCCAAATTTAGGTAAAGGATTTTTAGCCTAACCCTGTAGCCGGAATGTAGGTTTCTATGAATTCGAGGAAATTCGCAAAGGTACAAGGCAAGCTTCCTGGGCCGAAGGCAAGCGCGGTGGTCAAAGATACCGCAAGGTATGTCTCGCCGTCGATTTCCCGTTTCTATCCCCTGGTGGTCGAAGCGGCCCATGGGTCGCTTGTGAAGGATGTCGACGGGAACCAGTTCATCGACTTCGCGGCTGGGATCGCGGTGCTCAGCACGGGTTCCACCCACCCTAAGGTAGTCGAGGCCATCAAGCGCCAAGCCGAGAAGTTCGTCCACTTCTCCTACACCGACTTTTACTACGACAACCTGATTCAGCTCTCAGAGAAGCTGCTCCCGCTTGTCCCGGGGGGCGGCAGGAAGATGGTGTACTATGGCAACAGTGGAGCCGAGGCCATCGAAGCGGCTATGAAGCTTACGAGGAACCACACCAAGCGTCCGCTGTTCCTGGCACATTCGGGGGCGTTCCATGGGAGGACCATGGGGGCCCTGAGCCTGACGGCGAGCAAAGCGACGCAGAGAAAGGGCGCGTTCCCCCTGGTCCCCGACGTGGTCCACTTCCCGTATCCGTACTGTTATCGCTGCCCTTGGAAGCAGACGTTCCCTGAGTGCGACTATTACTGTGTGGACTACTTCAAGGACCAGTATCTGGATAAGTTCGTCCCCGTCGGTGACGTCGCTTCGTATTTCTTCGAGCCGATACAGGGCGAGGGTGGTTACGTCCCTGCTCCCCCGGACTACTTCAAGAAGATGGAGTTTCTTCGTGATGAGGGCGTCCTCTTCGTCTGCGATGAAATCCAGACTGGGGTCGGTAGGACGGGCAAGTTCTTTGCGGTAGAAGACTATGGCATCTCTCCTGACGTCGTTACTGTTGCCAAGGGGATCGCGTCCGGGCTGCCGCTGAGCGCGACTATCGCCAAGGCTGAAGTCATGGAGAGTTGGAAGCCCGGTCAGCATGCCTCGACCTTCGGCGCGAATCCAGTGGCCGTGGAAGCGGCCCTTGCTACACTCGACATCATCAAATCGGAGAGACTGTTGGAGAATGCCCAACGGCTCGGAGACAAGGCGAAGAGGCGGTTCCTTGAGATGAAAGAGAAATATGAGATTGTGGGCGATGTGAGGGGCAAGGGGCTCTTTGTAGGAATTGAAATTGTCAAAGACAAGAAGACCAAGGCGAGGGGCGACGCCGAGGCAGCGCAAATCATCGACTATTGCTTCCATCATGGTGTCTTGGTCATATTCGCAGGACACAACACGTTGCGTTTCATTCCCCCACTGAACGTCACAGAAGATGTGATGGACGAGGGCATCGACATCATGGAGGAAGGTATTGCGGCTGTTAATTCGGTCAAAATCTAGGCATGTATGACTTCGAGGCGCTCGTTGGAGAGCTACTCCAGCAGAAGCCAGAGCTGAACAGAGACGAGTTGATGCGCCGCCTAGAAGATAAGAAACAGAGTGTTGGCGCGGGCTATCTTACCGATCAAGGCGCGCTCTTCCTGGTGGCAGGAGAGTTAGGCGTATCGCTGCGCAAGGATGGTGTTTCGTCTGATATGACTATCAAGGACCTATACATTGGAGCCAACGATGTAACTGTAGTCGCCAGAGTCCTGGCGGCCTACCCGGAATCGACTTTCAATAAGAAGGACGGAAGCGAGGGGAGGTATCGGAGGTTCGTCCTCTTTGATGGGAAGAGATTTGTGAAGATGACTGTTTGGGAGGAGGCCTTAGAAGAGATAACAAAACTCGGTATCGGAGTCGATTCTCCAGTGAGAGTAATGGGGGCCTACGTCAAGCAGGGCCTGGACGGTAAGCCGAACCTCAACTTGGGGAAGAGAGGGCGGATGGAAGTCTTAGATGACGAGAAAGTGCTCGTGGGGCTTCAGTCGGTGTCGGCGGTCGCCCAGAAGCTTCCGAACCTGACGCAGGAAGAGCCTTTCGTTGCCATAGAAGGCGTAGTCAGCTCGGAGCCTCGCTATAGCGAATTTGTTAGGTCTGACGGTTCTAGAGGATCTCTGTTCCAGTTCGGCATGGCCGACGATGGCGGGAAAGAGACCAGGGTGGTCGTTTGGAGTCCTGTGTCGCGGCCAGCCCTCCGGCGAGGACAGAAGGTGCGGGTCACTAATGTGAGAGCGAGGCGGTCCAACAATGGAGGGTTTGAGATTCACGGCGACGCGGGTAGCACCATCCTCGTGGGCGAGTCCACCACGAGATACGTTCTGAGGATAGCCTCGACGAGTTCGACCCAGTCAGTCAAGCTGGTGCTCGGTGTGGGAAGGGACAAGAAAGTGACTTTCGTCGACGTCGGAGTGGGACTTAGAATTCCTGCTCGAGGCGAATTGGTCGAGATACTTCCCGATGAAGTGGCAGGTGGGACGCTGTGTTGTAGGAGTGCGGGCTCCGTTCGGGCCGTTGTAGAGGACGCTTTTCCAGGACTTGAAGAGTTGACAACGAGGCTCCAAGAGGCGAAAGAGAACTCAGAGATAATGGTCGAGGTGATTGCGCTCTCTCGTGGGACTGTGGACGAAGTCAGACTAAAGGATGGAACGAGTGCGAAGAAGGGGGAACTGATGATAGGAGACGACACGGGGGACATCAAGTTGGTAGCCTGGAGGGAGTTGTCAGGGAGGCTTCTGGGCATCCAGCCGGGTGAGAGGCTGAGGTTTGTGGGGGTGTCGTCCAAGCCCACGCCGCTGGGAGGTCGAGTTCTGCAGTTATCAGACCGCAGCGTTGTGGAGAGGATCAGAGGGCCGGGTTAGCTCTTCGAGCGTCTTAGGGCCTCATATTCGTAGACGAACACCAATACGAGAACTATGACGAAAAGTACAATCATCATTGTGCTGATGAAGTTGTAATAACTGGTAATGCTGAGGAATGGGAACAATCTGACGGCGCGGCGCCGATGTCTGATATTAAGGCTTGCTGGGAAGAGGTCCGCTGGCTGTGGTTTCATGATGAGGCTTTTATCCCCAACCTACGACGGCGCACGCAGTGCCGAGGTGGCCTAGCCTAGTTATGGCACCAGGCTACACCCGACAGGGTGAAACTCATAATCCTGGGCTGGGAGGAGTGATCTGGGGGTCGAGGGCGCGAAGCCTCTCAGAGGCGCGGCTCCCTCCCTCGGCACCATTAAGTCGGTCTGTGGTGTCTTTCCTTGGACGAGAGCCACGGGTGGGAGTCGGACCCACGACATCCACCTCTTTGGGTTAACCATACCAAGGTGGCGCTCTAGCCACTGAGCCACCGTGGCACTCGGGCCGGCACCGACCGAACACGATTCTTAACCTTTCGAAGCTGAAAGTGTGGGAGGCCCCGCGCCGGTATCGACCTAGTGGGGTTGATAAGAGTGGTTCCGCATCGGCAGTCGTTTGAAAGCCCAGAAGGACGCCTATGGCCATGAGGTGTGGGACTACCATACGAAGGGGGAGGGGCGTGAAGTCATCGAGCGAGAAGACGGACTTGTCGATTCGTCGGAAGTCGCGCCGAAGGGCTATTTCGCCCGGTTCGAGGAGTGGCCGGAGGTCGAAAGGAAGGGGATCGTCCATGTGTGTGGGCGGGTCCTCGATGTTGGCTGTGGCGCTGGCAGGGTCGCCCTCTACCTTCAAAGGGAGAAGCGGTTGGATGTCCTCGGTGTTGACAACTCCCCGCTGGCTCTGAAGGTCGCGAAGGCCAGAGGCGTCAGGAAGACCCGGCTGCTGGCGTTCGAGGACATCGGTTTTGGCCCTGGGTCTTTCGACACGGTGGTGATGTACGGCAACAACTTCGGCCTCTTCGCGAATCGGAGGTGGGCGAAGCGGCTTTTGAGGCGACTTCGTCGTATGACCTCGCCTGGCGCGAAGATCGTGTGTTGTAGCGTCGACCCCTACAAAACAGACAATCCTGACCACCTTCGATACCAACGATGGAACAGAAAGCGAGGGCGGATGCCTGGGCAGGTGAGAATCCGGGTGAGATACCGCACGTATGTCGGAGATTGGTTCGATTACCTTCTCGTATCTCCGGAAGAGATGGAGGAGCTGGTCGTTGAGACTGGATGGCGTGTTGAGCGCTTCATATTCTCGGACGAGAGCCCGTTATATGTGGGCGTCTTACAGAGGGAAGCTGTTCGTTCTATCGCTCGGCGACCTGGGCCTGTTTGAGGTACGCTCGCCGGTATACCCAAGAGTTCCCGAAGCGCTCCCGTTTGATGTGTTGTTTGTCTGCCAGGCGGGCCAAATATGTCGAAATCGTGCTCAGTTTCACGGGTTGGTCGTACTTCTCCTCGAATTCCCTAGCTACGTCTGATGACGAGAAGTCGCCAGCGGCAAACGTCGTTTCCAGGAGGACCTGCACCTTTCCGAAGAAAGTCCCCTCGTCTGGCACGCGTCGTGAGCGTTCCAATGGCACGTCCATGACCTCGAGCATGTCCATCGCCTTCATCAGTTTATCACGAGAGACCGCGCCTTCGAGTGCGAGTGTATATTTCGTGCCTTCGTCATCTTCCAACTCTATCTTAATCCGCTTTCGCAATGCCGGGCCCTTTCGTTGCCCCAGGGCCTCATTTATCGGTGGCAGGTGTGAAGTTGTGAACCCACCTGTCAGTTAGTTAGACGCCGTATTGATAGCGTCTGGGTTGTTCACTGTTGTTCACTCGGTCTGTCTCCAAGAAGGCTCTGGACCGGCTCCAATGGAAACAAAGGGGCTGGATTCTGGTGTTTTGGCGGTTTTGGGGTTGGAGAGGCTCCAGTGGAAATGGTGGGGTCAGTCTTGTGGTGTCGGTGTCGGTGTGTTCACTGATCTTCACATCGAACCCCCCACCCCATCGTTTCCACTGGAGCCTGTCTCCCGAACGAACCGTTGTTCTACAGCGCCGGCCGTACACTCTTAGCTACTTTGTATAGACACAAAGGTATATCCAACAAAGACCACTATCCGAGTACGGACTCCTTTACTTACGTAAAATTGTTTCTTCTCTGTCGGACTCCTCAGAGTGGAAGCAGACGAAAGCATGGGGAGGGAGCGCAGACCGAGCTCACACCTGCGAAAGACCAACTAACTCAATTCCTTCCGGCGAGGGTGTCTTCACAGAATCAGCCCCTGACCCATCCACGGGGACCGCCCTATCCACCCAGGGAATTTGGTCTATTGTGCGCCAGACAAACGACGCCGGCCTTCGTCAGTCAGCTGGTAGACGAACGGCTTCGACGTGTTATCCCTTTCGACAAGACCAGCCTCGAACAACTGCTTCATCAGGCGGGCCGTATGCTCGCGGGACTTCTGAATGAAATCGGTGAGTTGACGAGTGTTTCTGGGGCTTTCACCCAGCGCTCTGAGGGCAGCCGCCTGCGTCGCATCCAACACAACCACACCAGACGGACCGGGAGGCAGCAACGGCGGTTGTGATTCCTGTGATTGATGTGACTCATGCCGTGACTCCTCCTGAGCCGGACGTTGCATTGGCGGACTAGGATCCGTCGTCACCAACGATTTCACTGGTGATGGTACCACAGCCGAAGACGCCGCCGAAGGAGGAGACACCCACGATGACGTTTGGGTTACAGACGAGGCCATCACTCTGGCTTGTATGACCTCCACCCGTCCCATAAGGTCCAAAATGCGCGCGTCTTGCTTCTTCAGACGCTGTTCTAACGAGGACCAGAGGTCGCGACCCAAATCACTGGACGCATTGATATGTTGGGAAATTTGTCTGTATCTCAGGAGCAGGGCGGAGGAAAGGGCCACAAAGAAGAAGGATGCCGACAGAAGGGCGTAGGTCGCGAGACTATCCATCTGTGACCTCGTGACATTTGGTTGTGATATAAGAGTGATGTTTTCCCTTACTCACAGGTCGGTGTGACCTTACCTCACTATGAGAAGACCACGCGACCCTCCTCCCATCGGATGCGGTCAGACAACAGCTACGGCTCTCAAACCTTGGACGCAGCTCCATCGAACAAGAGTTAGGGCGCGCGCTTGCCGGTTCATCACTGAACCCAGGCGACCACACAAAGGCGCGTGGTCTATCACACCATCACATCACAACTCTCTTGACCAGCTCATGCAACACCCCCGCCAACCTATCTGTCTCCTCCTCTGACAACTCTCGTACTCCGCTGCCTGCAACATCCAACAGCCGTCGGACGTCGTCAAGTTTGACAGCCCCGAGCCAGACTCCAATTAGCAAGGTCACGATCGACTTCTTGACGTTCTCTCTCGCCTGCTGGACCGTCCGGAAGTAGGACCCAACCGTTAGCGACTTGGACGCTCCACGAGTACGCCCTTGAGACGCGACTGACGCTGCTTCTCTGTATCTCATTTCACCTAACGCGACACGCACGTACAGCCGCAGGGACTGAATCTGCCTGGCTGTCAGCATGGATTGTCCGACCAAAGACTCTGGGAGACTCAACGGCGCCGGTGTCTGACAAGATTGTATTAAACAAGCTTAGCACGCGGTTTGTAAGACACGCGATTTATCCAACCAATTCCCTATAATTATTGAATCATCCGCGCAGAAACATGTAGGCTTCCTCGAACGCGCTTTGAGTACAGTGAGACGCTACCTTATCTACTGGAGATGGGAGACGAGGGAGCGAGCAAAATTGGGTAGGAGACGCAAGAAGACCCTCCGGGTTGTCCATAAAACACTGCCGAAGGTGTTTGCATGCCCGAGGTGCGGCCTGATTTCGATTCGCATCACATCCGAACAGGACGAGCCATCACAAGACTTCGTCTTCCACATCACATGTGGTAACCCCAACTGCCCTCTCCATGCCGGACGAGAGCTGAGGTACACAACAAAGAGGGCTGACATAGACGTCTACAACACCTTTGTAGATGACTACGCCAAAGCCGGGGTCTGACTTGGTGGAGCTGGGCCCGGTAGAGACTCGCCTCAAGCATGAGACGAAGAAAGGCCCAATCTGTGCGGCCTTGATAGATCCGGAGGACTTCAGCCCTGAGCAAGCCGTGGAGACCGCCAGGAAATCAATCGCCGCTGGCGCTTCGTTGGTTTTAGTCGGTGGGTCGACACTGGCGAGTCAGGGACGGCTTGATGACATCGTGAAGGCGGTCAAACGTCACACGCAACATGATAAATCACACATCCCCGTGGTTCTTTTCCCCGGTAACATCACAGGCGTGTCACGGTTTGCTGATGCCATACTGTTTAGCTCCCTGCTCAACTCGACCAACCCATACTTCATCATAGGAGCCCAAGCCCTTGGAGCGGTCGAGGTGTACAAGAGCAAGATCGAGAGCATCCCGATGGCGTATTTGGTGTTCGGTAACAGCAGTGCCACAAGCTTCATCGGCCAGGTGAACCCCATTCCCACAGCGAAGCCGAATCTTGCGGTCATCTACGCGCTGGCCGCGAAGTACCTAGGCATGAGGACTCTCTATCTCGAAGCCGGGAGCGGTGCGGGCGAACCAATACCACTGGAGACAATTCGGGCAGTGAGGAAAGTCTACGACGGCCTCTTGATTGTGGGCGGCGGGATCACCGGCCCGGAGGCCGCTTCCAAAGCCGCTAGAGCCGGCGCCGACATACTCGTGATTGGGAATTTACTACAGACGGCCGGGTTCGAGAGGGCGCTAGAACAGATTGTGACCGCAGCAAAGCACTAACCAGAGAGTAAAGGGCCGACGCCTTAAATCCCCCACAAAGAACCAAGCCGACCAGAACCACGAGAGACGAACTTCTAGACATCTCACGCTCTCTGCCCTACGACGACACGACTTGCGGTGTGAATTGACAAGACGCACTGACACCGCCGTTCGAGTCGAGGGGTCTCTGCCCTCCCTGCATTGCGGCAAGTTGTCAGCAAGGGTCTTTCCTGAGCATCCCTAATTTTTTTGCGCCAGTTTGGGTTTATCATACTCTGAAACCGGTCACGCTTAATTACTCATTTTCGCTTACAGCGTCAATTGGTTCGTACCAAACCAATCCATGCCATCAAAGACGAGACCCCAGACTTGGAGGCCCGGATAATCGCAGCCATCGGGAAAGCAGGCCCGAGGAACGTCGCTCAGATATCACGCATGACTGGTGCCCACCAAGAGACGATCAGGTACAAGATCAAGAAAAGATTCGGCCGACTAGGGTTAAGATTCCACGCCGAAGTCGATTTTCCCAAACTAGGGTTGAACCTACATTGGGCTACCCTGAGCTTCTCCGAGGCCTACTATGGCCTGGCGCCTCAGATACTCGCGGCCCTGAACAGAGTGGGTTATCTGACCTACTATGGCAAAATCATCCCCCAGGGGTACTACGTGGCGCTTTTCGCCCTCCCGGAAGGCACAACAGGCACATACAGAGAATTCTTGTCGAGGCTCGTGACTGAGAGGACACTGAGCAACTTCACACTCGAAGAGTCGGTAGCCAGCAGGCACAAACCGATGGACCCCAAATACTTCAACTTCAGATCAGGGAAGTGGGAGATAGGATGGGACCGGGTCGCAGAGCAGGCGCCTCTCCCACTGGCTCCAGAGCCGAAACCGCGGCTAGAAGACTTCGACCACTATGATCTCCTCATAATCAAAGAGCTCCAGAAAGACTCTCTGCAGCACCTCACGACGATAGCCAGGAGGCTGAACGTCCACCAGAAAACACTAGAATACCATTACAGGATGCACGTCCAAAAGTGGAAGCTCGTACCATCATACAGGATATGCTGGGTTCAGGACGTCTCGAAGAGACTAGCACATTCGACTGCGACCACATGGCTGGCGTTCCGCAACCTCTCCGAATCTGACCTTGCCGACGTCCAAGCGGCTATCAGCAAGATTCCCTTCCTCTGGTCCGAAGACATCCTCGAAGGCGGCGCTTACATAGTTACAATGTACACTCCGCTGACGGACCTACTGGCCGTCTCGACCTACATCAACAGCGCGCTCCCCAGACTCGCTTCCAAGATAGAAATCGGGTTCGTCAGTCCGGCTGATTCGTACCTTTTCAACGTCCCACACAACATGTACCAGGACGGCGAGTGGAAACTCAACACCCAACAGATTGGCACGGCCCTCATGAAGGAGTCTGCGGCTCCCCCGCAAAACTAAGGACAAGACCTATCTAGACCAGTGTTTCCACTGTTTGTAGATGTCTGAAGGCATAGACGAAATCTTCCGCAGGGCCAAAGAAGGTAGGGCCCTATTCGTAAACCGCGACGCCTTGAGCCCAGAATTCGTCCCCCCACACCTGCCGTTTCGAGACCCGCAGACCAGGGCGGTGGCACAGATCTTGGCCCCCATCCTCAGGGGCTCCAAGCCTTCGAACCTGCTACTCTACGGGAAGACAGGCACAGGCAAGACGGCGGTGGCGAACTATGTATTGACCAAACTCAAGGCAGAGGCGAACAATCCCAGCCTGGTGCTCGCCTACGTCAACACGCGGCTAGCTGACGGTGAGTATCGGACACTGGCCGACTTCGCCCGTTACCTCGACCTAAGCAAGGAGAAACAGATACCCCTCACTGGGCTGGCTATCGGGGAAGTCGTGGACAGGATTTCTGACAACATACGCGCGAACAAGAAGAAAGTCGTGCTTGTGCTCGACGAAATCGACTATCTTGTCAAACTCTTCGGAGACGACATTCTCTATTCTTTCACACGATCAGGGAACAAACTCTCTCCCGGTTTCCTCGCCATAGTAGGGATTTCGAACGACCTCAAATTCAAGGAGGGGCTCGATCCTCGGGTCCTGAGCAGCATGAGCGAGGAGGAGCTCGTCTTCCCACCCTATACAGTCGAAGAGCTTCGCGAGATACTGACCGAGCGGGCAGCGGTCGCGTTCAAGCATTCTGTCGCATCGCCCGCGGCGATAAACCTCTGTGCAGCAATGGCCGGATCTGAGCACGGCGATGCCAGACGCGCCATCGACCTCCTGCGCATCGCGGGGGAGGTGGCAGAGAGGGAAGGGCTCCACGGGATAGACGACGCATGCGTGAGGAAAGCATCGGAGAAGATGGAGGTGGACAGGGTGGACGAAGCGATACGCTCTCTCCCAATACAGAACAAAGCGATTCTCTATGCTGTCTCGCGGTTCGACGGAGGCACAAACACAGGTGAGTTGTATCTCGCCTACAGCAGCTTCTGCAAGAAACTTGGCATTGAAGCTCTGACCCAGAGGAGGCTTAGCGGCATACTAGGAGACCTGGACCTATTGGGGCTGGTGGAGGCATCGGTGGTCAGCAAGGGAAGGCGAGGACGGACGAAGAAGATTCAACTCCTGATAGGCAGAGACACACTGGAAAAGACACTCGCGGAGGATCCACCCTTCGGAGTCGCGGGTTAGGAAGCGAATCCCGCGGCCCCAAAATTACGTCTCGTCACCTTTAGTGTAGACAGGTCGACTATGGGGATTACACTGGGGGTGGGTTCTAGGCCCATATTCATTTGGAAGTCAGTCTGGGCCTGCCACGTCCCCGAGTTGATCAACAAGGTCCCCCGGTAAGAAAGCTCTCCATAGGTATGCACATGTCCTGCATGGAAGACGTCTGGCACCTGATCTATCACCATGTAGTCACGAAGCTCAGGGGACAGTGCGGTCCTCTTGCCGTAGGTGGGCGCAAGGTGCCTCGCTTTGAGGAGGAGCCTCATGGCTTCTGTAGGTCTATCATAGGCTAGATTAGGCGTAGTGGCTATCACATCGTCGAGGCTCTTGCCATGGTAAAGCAAAAAGGAAACACCATGGAGCTTCACACAGGCCGGGTCGCCGACCCACCTAACATTGTCCCTGGCATACAGGGCCTCGGCCATGTCAACTGGCACGGCCGGCTGAGGGAGTGCCTGTCTGACAGTATCGTGGTTTCCGGGCGAGAGGACTATCTGGATGTGCCTCGGCACCTGGCCGAGCAGACTGGCTGCCAGGTCGTACTGTTTCTTCGGGTCTCTCTCTGAAAGTTGGAATTCCTGGCCTGGGTAGACACCAACGCCATCCACCAGGTCTCCGGCTACCACCAGATACTTGACCCGGTCGACCACGTCCTCGTCGCCGAATGCACCATTCAACCATCGGAGGAAGCGGTGGAAGTCATCCGCCAGAAACATCCTGCTGCCGATGTGGAGGTCAGACAGAAGCGCCGCATACACCCGGTGCGAAGCAGAAACGACGCGGCGCCCCGGGACGTCAGGAAGTACGACAGAGTCGGCGTAGAGTGAACCAGATTTGCTCCTTGAAACTTCGACCACGACCATACTATCCAACGGCGCTTCGAGTGCTCCCTTCTCAGCCAGCGGGTCCCTGCACACAACCTTCAGGGTGCCGGTCGGGTCGTCCACCCGTAACTCGACGCTTCCCCGCCTGCTCGAGCGGTCCGCCAGTAGGCCTGCCACACGCGCCTTCTTCCCCGGGGCCAGGTTCTTGGTGGAGGCGACTGTCGCGCTGTTCTTTGTGTCCATCCTCTCGCGCACAATGGAGGACAGTCGCTGATATCTATCACGGAACAGCCTGTTGAATCCCTCCACTCCTTCCATCGGCGCAATGGCCTGGGTCGGGTCCGAGAGCACCTCTACCGCGGCGGGGTCGTTGACGGCAGGTCGCTCGATTGGCCTGGGTGCCTCCCTGGGTATGAACTTGACCACGTCATCCTCGGTGATTACTTTGGTCCCCCCGGGCGCGACGGACTTCTCCACGAGGATATGTTCCACAAGGCCGTCAGCGTCGGTCTCGGCCGGCAGCGCACGAATCATCTCGAATGCCTTGGCATCTAACATATAGCCGGATGACAGGACACGCGTGATCGCCTTCGATTCAGGCACAGACGGCGGAAGCCTTCATGGTGTATTTATCGAGTCCGGCCCGACGCGCACCGTAGCACCGCAGGCTGAGCTCGAAAGACGATGGGCGTTCAGACTAGTCATTCATGAAGGTCGCCGGACGACCGCACACACTGCGTTCCCAATTGGACCAGGGTGTCAAGCAAGAGAGGATCCTCGGACTCGCAATACAACCGCGTTATGGGCTCGGTCCCAGACGGTCTGAACATGACCCAAGAGCCGTCGTCAAGTACGAGCTTGAGGCCGTCGAGGGTTCTTTCGTCGACAATTCTGAATTTGCTGAACGACTCCTTGGCCTCGCGAACAAGGATGTCCATTTTGACAGCGACCCGCAGGTTCGTCTGCCTGTACCTCCAACGTACGTCATCCATGACTTTGTTTAGGGCTCCTCTCTCTGTCGAAAGGAGGTTGGAAATCAGAGCTGCGGCATTGATTCCGTCTTCCCACAGCCCCCACTTCGGGTCGACCACCTTGCTCGGCTCCGCGGCGAAGACTCCGCCTTCTGCCGCGAGGACGGCGAAGGTCTTTCCAACACGACTCCTCCTCACCCTAAGCCCGAGCCGCTCGACCTCTTCTTCCACGGCGCTGGATGTGTTCTCAGAGATGACGACGTTTCCGCCTACTGGCCCAATGGCGCGCAGGGCAAGTATGGTCAGGACCGAGTCAGGCACCACGCGTCCGGACCGATCCACCATCACAAGCCTGTCGGCGTCGCCATCGTGGGCGAAGCCGAAGTCTGCACCTAGGGTCGGGAGCATTGAAGCGAAGTCGGCTAGATTAGCCGAAGTAGGCTCGGGAGGGCGGGCCGAGAACCGCCAGGAGACCTGCGCGTTCAATGGGATGACATGATGACCCAGGGCCTTGAGGATGGCCGGTGTAGCCAGCCCGCCCGGACCCCCCGCGCAGTCCACTGCTATGCGAAGTGGTTGAGAAGCCTGTGGGTATCGAGAAACAACCGCGCCGACGTAGTCATCAATCACCCCCTCATCTGGGAGCAGCTCCCCGAACGTCCCCGAAGGCTTCATCACATCGACAGCCATCGCCCGTTCTATCCTCTCCTCGTCTGACTTTGGAAGTTCCATGCCGTCGCGATTGAAGACTTTCACACCTGAAAACTCCGGCGGGTTGTGAGAGGCCGTCACCGCGAACCCGGCCATACACGACCTCGACCTAGTCCCGAACGCGAGCACTGGCGTGGGCACTAGGCCGAACACATTGGCGCCGCTCCCTACCGCGTTGATGGCTGAAAGGATTGTCTTAGCGAGGAGGGCGGATGCTTTCCTGCCGTCCCACCCCACACCATATCGTCCTTTTCCAGACGCGAAGGCGACGGTCTCTGCTAACCTATAGATCTGCTCGGCAGTCTGGGTCTCGTTGAAGACGCCCCTGACGCCTGCAGTCCCAAAGGCTTTGACCATCCCTATCGCTCTATGACCTTCGCCCAAAGCTCCGGGGTGGCCTTCCGGGCGAGCTCATGGAGGGTCGTCGCGAGGTCTCTGATCTCCCACTGAGCCTGAAGGGCGGTCCTCTGCCAGACTATATGCATGAGGCTCCTCGCATTCAGCGTCATGACGAGTTTGGTCTTGATTGCGCTGGGCAGGACATACCGGGCGTCCTCCTTGGGGACCCCCGCCGTCACCATTTTTTCATAGGCCGCGTAGACCGCCCTGAGGCCTTCTTCATAGGCCGCAGCAGCGACCGCATTGGCCTTGATGCTGGGAGGAGTCACGGCCCCCTCTCTAGTTGCGGCCGAGAACCGTTGAGACTCCTGGTCATAAGATACGGCCCTATGACGGACCAGCTGGTGTGTGGTCACCCTACTGCAGTCCTCTATTTCGAACATATAGACGACATGATCCAGCAAGGCCTCTGGGTCGAACTTCACGCCCTTCTTTCCGAGGGCCTTCTTCAAGGGCTCGAGGTCTGTGCTGTAGACGAGCTTAACTCGCGCTGACGCCCCCTCCAAAAGCCACTTCGATGAAGACCGGGCAGACAGACTTGCTGACAAGTTCTGATACAACTAGCCCAACGAAGCCTTTCCTATTCGAGCTCCGCCAGAGTTCCACGAGCGTCCTAGCATTCATTGAAACGAACCAATCAGAGTCCTTGACACGCGTCGCCCGGAGGTACGGGAAGTCCCTGATGATGGCTCCCACTTCTTCGTCTCCCACTCCCTCGACGAGGAGGGTCAGGGTGAAATGCTCGAAGACGTCGAGAGACTTATCCTGGAGAGCCTTGGTCAGCAGGTACCTCAGGTAGTCGGTGCCCTTCTGCTCGAGTTCAGACTCTATCTCTTCTATGGTCTTGGTGCTGTAACATCTCCTCATGGCTACCGCGACTGTGCGCTCGGGGTAGGGGCTCGACCACAGCAGGGAGACCTTCATCACAGAAACACTCCTGACCCAGCATTCGATTTAAACAAGCGCCCGCAGAACGGGACTGGTTGAGAGACCCCAAGGCCGCGTCCGCCCAAACCAGCCCGCCCTGTGTGGTCGTCCTGCACGAGGTCTGGGGGGCCGACTCACACATCAAAGACGTCTGTAAACGACTCAGAAAACTCGGATTTGCAACCGTCGTCCCTTCCCTCTACAGGGGGTATAAGCCCCTCTTCACTCCGAACAACATCAGGAAGGCGATGGCCGCGGTATGGGATCTTTCGCTTGAAGAGCGGCGCGACAAGAAGAAGGTCGCCGCCGAACTTGAGGCCAAAGGTGCCGACATCAAGGCCTCGGAAGTCTTGGAGGTACTGTACGACCAAGACTTCAGGGACAGGATGCTGGGGATAGCGCTGAGTGCCATCAGGACTGCGAGGAAGAAGCACGGGTGGGTTGCGACCCTAGGCTTCTCACTGGGCGGGGGCCTGTCGCTGGCGGCGGCTACAAAACCTGACGGCCCAGACGCAGCCGTCTCTTATTGTGGAGAACCTCCCAGGCGTCAGAGTCTGGCTGGTGCGGACATACCAATGCTCGTAATCTGTGCCAGTCATGACGAGCTAATGAGCTCGCTAATGCCTGGGTTCGTAGAAGCCGCGCTCGAGGAAGAGAGCGATTTGACCGTTAAGACGTTCCCGGGCACCCAACACGACTTCTTCAACGAGACGAAGAAGGGCAGGTACAACCGCGCAGCGGCCGAGGAAGCGTGGGACTTCACGGTTTGGTTTCTGGCCAAGGCACTGAGACGGGGGCCGTCCTTCTCAAAGAGATAATAGTGGTCGATGGAAGGCTTCGCATGGGCCGGGGTGGCAGAGTGGTTAATGCGCGGGCAACCCGCCCAAACCTGAAGCGGGTCCGCAACTCGAGATCAACGACCAGTCAGCCCGTGACCTTCGGGTCGCGTGGGTTCGAATCCTACCCCCGGCGCTTAGTTTCTGGGAAACGGCGTAAGGTGATATGTCAGCCTCGCGACGCCGGTTCTGACTGACGGGCGATGCGCCTCAGGCCGTCTTGAACGACTCGCCGCACCCACAGGTCGAGACGGCGTTGGGGTTGTCTACGACGAACCCTCCCCCCATCAACTTCTCGGACCTATAATCCACCACGGATCCAGCGATGAACGGGGCGCTAGACCTGTCGACTACTACTCTGGCCCCGCCTACCTCAATCACATAATCGTCATCAGAAGACTTGTCGTCAACTACCATGCCATAGGAGAGCCCTGAACACCCGCCCGCCGTGATGAATATCCTGAGGGCGGCTCCTGGCTTCCCTTGCCTCTCAAGATAGAGCTTCAACTCGTCCGCCGCCTTCGGCGTAAGCTGCACTATGGGTTTGACTTCTGTGCCTTGGCTCAAATCTAGAACGAACGCTTAGTTCCTCGTATAAAAACGAAACTCTCAGGCCGCCAGCTTCTGGACTGCCTTCGTCACTTCCGGGTAGGGGGGCTCGACTGACGGGGTGTCCGTTGCCCACCTGTATCTGAGCATCCCCCTCCTGTCCACCACAAAGACGGCCCGCTTTGAGACCCCTTTGTATCCTACGCTCCCCCAGGGGTCCTGAAGGACCCCATAGAGCCTAATGACTCGCTTGTTGAAGTCGCTTAGGAGCGGAAACCGCAGGTTGTAAGTCTGCGCGAACGCCTTCAAAGCGAATACGCTGTCGACGCTAATTCCCACAAGTTGCGCGCCGGTCTTCTGGAACCCCCCGAATCCATCCCTGAATGTACACATTTCCTTATCACAGACTCCCGAGAAAGCGAACGGAAAAAACGCCAGCACCGTGGCGCCGCCCCTGGTGAACTCACTGAGAGCCCTCGGAGTCTTGTCGGTGTCCGGGAGGCTGAACTCCGGGGCCTTCTTCCCCAGCCTGAGCACCACGACCACAAGACAGGGAAGTTCTGATTTAAGGCTACTTCGGGAGCTTCTGCAACAATTCGAGGTACTTGGCGACCAAGGAGACCAGTCGTTCTTGTCTCTCCAAATCCTTCTCAGCAGCCAGAGCCGTTGTGGTCTCGTTCAGGCGCGCCACGAGGACGTCTCGCATCTGGATGACTACCACGTCGTAGGTAACAGGCGTCGTCTTGGTGACCAGTGAAAGGTCATCATGAACAGTGCAGTAGACCTTGCCACGATACTTCACCTGTATCCCGCCGTCTTGCGGGCACGGGTCGGCCAGCATCGTACCGCCCTTGCCCATTAGATCCGCGGCCAGTTTCATCCTGTCCTTGGACGGCCCGCTCAATGCGGCGCTTGCTCCACAGCCCGTATTAAACACGGCCCATTAGAAAAGCACTTAATCCCACCATGCTGAGCTCCGTCATTCCCGGAGTCCGTTCATTGAGCGCCAAAGCGAAGAAACAACAGGAGAACGAGGCGAAGCTAGCCAAGGCAGTGTTGAGCCTCCAACAGATTTCAGACTCTAACATCACCCCACGTAACATCAGGAAAATCGTGAAAGACTCGGTGCTCATGCTCCAGGACTCTAAACAGAGCGTAGCGGTCAGGGCCGCGAACGCCATCAGCCTCCTGGACGAGGTGGCCCAGGACCCGAATATGCCTTCGTTTGCGAGGGTCACGCTCTGGTCTGCGGTCTCCGAACTTGAATCAATCAGAGAGTCGTAAAGTGAAGAGGCACCGAATCCCCTACTCGCCTCAGCAAAGCTTTAACACGCTCTCATGTATGATAGACGCGATTGCCTAGCTGCCCGAAATGCGGGAACAAGGAATCTCTACCAACCCGGACTTTCAACGTGCTAGTTGAGCCGGCCAAAAACGAACGTGGTATGACCGAGAGGCGGGTGGGGATGTACACATGCTCCAGGTGCGGGACCAAGTTCCCCACTGTGATAAGCAAACAGAAATACCTGATTGTCGCCGAGGAGCAGCTGAAGGCTATCCAAGACGAGCTAAGCTCAGTTAAGAAGGGGAACGAGGGCCTTACGACCAGGGTTCAGGAGATGGAACAACAGCAGCAGGAACTTGAAAGCTCCATGGCCAAGACAGCCAGGGAGAACGAAGTGAAGAGAATGAAAGAGAAGCTCTCCGAACTTGAAGAGTTCGTCAACTTTCTCCGGAAAGAAAAAGGCGAACTCGAGCAGAAGGCTTCCAAACTGCGCTAGCCTAGGCCCCACCGGAGACGATAGGCGGAAGAGCATAGCCCGCTTCGGCTTCATACGAAGCGACCTTCTCCTCCAGCACAGCCTTCTCAGTCCGGAGGGCCTGCACCTGGCTTTCCAACTCATTGGCAGACTTCTCCAACTCGAGCGTGGCTATCTTCTCCTTCAAGGAGGCGATGTCAGCCAGGAGCGAGGCCTTTTCAGTGTCGAGAGACCTGATCTTCTCCTCGAGCTCAGTCCTCTGGTCAGCGTATTCAGTTACTACTTCCATGGCTACCAACTCCCCGGTGCCGTCGGGTTTACTTCTCTGACAAAACTAAAAACAATTGATAATGTCGTTAACGCAATTCAATCGGGCCGCACAGGATTTATCAATCGACTTTCGGCTACGTCGGCCAATGCCGAAGGGCGTGTGGGTCTGGCCGTCCGACCCCCGGGGTCAGCAGGAGACATTGGAGAACGTCGCCACTTCGCCGCACATGAAGGCGGCAATGGCCGCCCTTGCCAGTAACGAAGAGGGGATGAGTAACGCAGAGCTGGACGACGCAATCAGATGCAGCTCAGAGTGGAACACGCTTTGGACCGTGAGACAACTTACAGCTTTAGGCTTCGTCGAATTCAAAGTGGACTTCTTCGGGAACCCGGCGAAGTATCGCCTGACCGAACTGGGCCGGACCGCATTCTTGAAGATGACAGGAATACCGCTTTCAGCGTCTCCTCCCACCTCCCCACCGGAGCAGACTGCAGCGCCAAAACCGGCCTAACAGGCCGCAACACGTCATCCACATTAGATACGAACTTGCTTCTCCCTAGCATGACCGCCGAGGCTTATTCTGGTTGTTCCGTTTTACGCATGGACACACGCAGGCTATCTCACAAAGCCGGTTTCACACTTCGGAGTAGACCGTGACACAATTCGTGTTAGGGAGGAATGAATAGAGGCGCTGCTTCTTCCCGTCGAAGGCCAACGTGTGGGCCCCTTCTTCTGTAGGGACCTTCTCACTGGGAGATAGCTTCGCCGCGTCGATTACATCAATCACACCGGGCTCTCCAATCGCACAGTAAAGACGACCCTTTGCACGGTTCAACCAGAGCACACCCGGCCCTCCAGACAATGGGATATGCGCAATCTCTTTTTCCCCATGAATGTCCAGCACGACCAACGCCTTGCCGTCACACGCGACAAACGCCAGTTCCACCCCACTCACTTCCAGACCATGGGTCCCGCCACAGAAATCGGGACGAACTTCTTCTCGTTCATCGTCTCCGGGGAGATTAAGGAGACCCCTGGCGGATCACGGATGTTCACGAGGAACAAGTCTAGTTCTCTGTCGTGAAGACACCATCTCGGCCTCCCCCTGAGATTCAGCTACGACAGCGTCTCCCCCAACATCGGGTCAAGTAACCCGGCCTTGTTGTCTTTGACGTCGGCTACCAGCAAACGCTTCCTATTCGGGTCCCACGCGAGCCCATTCGGTCTCGGCCCGACTAGAACCTCCCTCTTCGCCTTATCGGTGCCGACGTCTATGACGAGGACTTTTCCTTCACCTCTGGATGCGGCGAAGGCCAGGGTTCAGAGAGGCGTGGCGGAAGCGGGCCGACGGAGCCTGATATGTGCTCTGCTACAAGCACTTTATCCAGGAGAAGAGACTCGGCCACTTGGCGTTCTGGTGTAGCCTTTAGCCGTCTGACGATTAGACCAGCGGTCTCATCATACCAGGGTTATCGAGACGCGCCTTCCGTCCGCTAAGGGGTTCCAGCCTACAGACTTTTGCCAAACTCAAGCACTTACCTAGTCACTAGACCGGGTGCAATCCGGGCTCCTGCCCAGTCAGCGACCCCCATTCCGGCCCATTTTGTACAGTGCGGGGGTGGGATTCGAACAAGCGGACCCCCGACAGCGGACATGATTATTGTGGATCGGCTCCTGCCACTTTCGCTAGATAGGTGCCGGCACAACTCTTCGACGGAGAGGCGCTTAAATATACCAGAATACTCTATACCAATATGGAATCGACAACGGTAAAGGTGTCGAAGGACACGGCGAAGAAGCTCGCTGCCCTACAACACAGGCTACGTAAGGCCACTCTTGACGAAACTATTCAGACTCTCGTTGCGCAGCACAGAAAGGAGCTCATAGAGGAGGCATTCGGTGCCGACCGAGGCAGACTACATACATTCGGCGAAGGGGATCGCGGTGAAGATAGTAGCTGACGCCTACGCCTGGATAGAGCTTTTCGCCGGAACGCGGAAAGGGGAGTTCGCGAAGAGCACAATGGAGGAAGCTGAGACCGTGATCACTCCCGACACTGTCCTCGCCGAAGTGGCCCGAAAGTACATCCGAGAGGGCATCAAAGAAGAAACCACTCGCCAGAGGCTCTCCACCATCATGGAAGCCTCAGTACCAGCATACATCGACGACGCCGTAGCCATCGAGGCTGGCAAGGCATATCTTCAGCTGGAAAGGAGGGCAAAAGATGCCGGGCTCAAGAAGCCCAGCCTGTTTGATGCCCTGGTTCTAGCAGTGGCTAGGAAGGGCGACGGGAAGGTCCTGACCGGAGACGAGCACTTCGAAGGTCTACCAGAAACCATCTGGATGAATACTCTCTGCTAGTCGAGGCCGGAACAAGCGGACCTCTGGCAGTGGATATAGTTGTTGGGGATGGCCCCCACCCCGTGATTCTGGGCACCAATGCCATGTGAGCAGTTCACCCGCCAGTTTCAGACCAACAATCCTCCCTCGGCGCCCAGCGTTATGTGTGAACGCGGCGCCGCCGGCTCTGCAGGGGGATTGCAACAACTGAGTGTAACGACTAGAACTATTGACTGCACCTGCTTAACTGGCCAATCCCTATTGGATGATGTTGAAAAGCCAGGCAAAGCTAGCGAAGTCAAGAGCGGATTCTCTTACGAGAGCCTCCCAAGATAGGGTGCACGCAGCCAAGATCCTATCCAATGCGGAAACGAGGAAAAGACTCGATGATGTTGTCAAACCGAGTTCAATTGCGAAGACGCTGAAGAATTTGGGGATTCTGATTCTGCTCTCACCCGACCCACTAGGCCCAATCACCGACGTCCCTGGCGCCGTCCTCTTGAGCGCTTCATATCTTATGAAGGGAAGAGAACCTGCAGGTGTCGAGTCGGTGTTCAGGGAGGCGCAACGGGTACTTTGCGACCTTCAGTCGCTCTTCTAAGACGCATCACTTGATGGCAGAAGCTGTGCCGTTCCGCCCACACGCGTTCATGGAGGTGGGAGCGGCGATTTTTCGGGCAGCCGTAGCTGTTGAGATGAGCCGATAGGCCGTACCAAACTACGGCCCTCGTCGTAAACGTGCGGGGGGTGGGATTCGAACCCACGAACCCCTGAGGGACGGGATGCCCCATCCGAAGCGAGGCCGGATCTTGAGTCGGGCCAGCCGTGTCCCGCACATTTAGCCAAGCTTTGTTACCCCCGCGCAGGGCGCGCTTCCCCGAGTTCCGATATAGAGTCTATCACTGTTGGACCGTAGCGACCCTGCTAGTCTTCCTCAGGAGCCGGTGCGATGATATCTCAATGATGATATTGCAATACCTCGCCAGCTGCCCGAAGTACGACACCAGGACCCTGCTGTAGCCGGACCTGGCCGTGGAGAGCATCTCGTCCATGACTTGCTTCTCCAGCTGCGTAGTCTCCTCCACCAGGGCCATCGACTTCCCGATGAGCTTGATGTCGGGGGTCAGTAGGCTCTCGACCGTGGTGTTGAACGCCTCCCTGGTCTTGGCCGCCAGCTTCTGTATACTCGCCGTCACCCTAGGGTCGACCCTCGACCTCACCCCCCTGAGCCTGACCAGCTCCTCCGCCGCGTCCTGGATAATCCCGCCTATCTCATCGAGTGCCTTCGCCGACACCCTGTCCCCGGACGCGTGGAGTGGCGACTCTATGCCAATCTCCGAAGCCAGTTCCCTCCTGCTCAGCGCCACCAGCAACTGTCTCAGAATCAGCCAGTAGAGTTCGTCAATCTCCTCCTGGACGCGGGACACCTCGTTCAGGCCGGCGGTCTGCCGACGTTCTAGGGCGTCCATCACACGCTCCAAGCTTCTCGAAACCAGAATCTGCAGCCGCTTAATCAGGGAGTCGACCGGGAACTTCGTGGGGTCCATGAGGCTCTGGGCAACTATCCGCATCTCATCGGACTCAACCACTTCCATCCCCCTGAGCCGCCTGATGGTGCCCAGCACCTGGTCTACGGCCGCATGGTCAAGGGGCTCCTTCGCCGACACCTCGATGGTGTCGTATCCCATAGCATATGCCCCGACCACCAACATCGTGAGCATCTCCTTGGTCCCCGCCTGGTCTGCCTTCAGCATCGCCTTGGCTGCTTCCCTGGCCTTGGTCGCAGGGATGAGGCGAAGCGTCCCGTCCATGTCTTCCCTCATCAACAGGCTGTCCTTCGCCGAAAGGCCCATCCTCTTGGCGTACTCCCGCGGGATTGACACTGTCAGGGTGAACTTGCCCACTCTCTGCACCTTCCGCACTTCGTCCACGAAACTCCTTACGAATATATACCTAATATAGTATACTCTTAAACGACGGCGGGGCCTCACTGATTAGGTAGAACTCCAGTTGAAGCGGAACGACTTCTCGTGGATGATCGGCGGGGTGCAGGGGAGCGGTGTAGACACATCAGCGACGATTTTCGCCAGGGCAGCGGCCTCGGGAGGGCTCCACGTCTTCGGGAAGAGGGAGTATTACTCTAACATCAAGGGGGAACACAGTTACTTTCAGGTCCGCGTATCCAAGGGGGCAATCCACTCGCACGTGGACACCGTGGATATGCTCGCCACCTTTGAGGAGGAGACGGTCTTCCGGCACGCCCTCGAAGTCAGGAGCGAGGGAGCGATAATCTACGACCCCGACCAGGATTCCAAGCGTCTGGATCAGATTCCCACCATAGAAGCCAACGTCAAGACCTCTCTCGATGCCGAATTCGCGAAGGCTGGCCTGTCCGCTGACATCAAGGGTATAGTCGAGCTAGCCAGAAGGCGTGGGGTCCACATCTACCCCATCCCCTATAACACAATCCTGAAGGACGTGGGCGCCAAGCACGGCGAGTCGTCCCTCAGCGCCCTCCAGAGGATGCTCAACGTCGTCGCCGTTGCCGCCTCCTTCGCCCTGCTGGGCTACGACGAAGAAATCGTGAAGGCCTCGGTCAGGAACCACTTCAGGTCGAAGCCCAAGGTCGCCGAGATGAACGTCGATGCGGTCGGCACCACCTACGACCACGTGGAGAAGTTCGCCGGAAGCTTCTCCTACAAGCTCTCTCCGACGGAATCAGACGACGTGAAACTCTTCGTGAGAGGGAACAGCATGGTCGCAATGGCCAAAGAACTCGCCGGCTGCAGGCTCCAGACCTATTATCCGATTACCCCTGCCAGCGACGAGAGCGAGTACCTCGAGGCGCACTCGGAGATACCACTCGACGGGGCAGCCAAGGACGACCCCCGGGCAGCCGAGGTCACAGCGATGAAGAAAGGGAGCATCGCGGTCGTCCAGTCCGAAGACGAGATAGCAGCTGTCACCATGGCCATCGGTGGAGGGCTTGCGGGCGTCCGCTCCTCTACATCCACCTCGGGCCCCGGCTTTTCTCTGATGGCCGAGGGGCTAGGCTACGCCGGCATGAATGAGGTCCCGGTCGTCGTCACGCTTTATTCGAGGGGCGGTCCCAGCACAGGCCTCCCCACCCGTCACGAGCAGGGGGACCTCAGGTTTGCTCTTCACGCTGGCCATGGAGACTTCCCACGTTTCGTTCTTGCGAGCGGGGACCTGGAAGAGGCCTTTTACGACACCGTCAGGGCCTTCAACTACTCTGAAAAGTACCAGACCCCCGTCATTCACATCGTGGACAAAGCCCTGGCCAACTCCGATTCCACGATGCCCTCGCTCGAGGTCAACAGGGTGAAGATCGAAAGGGGCTCCTTCCTCAAGGAGATTACTACCGCAGTCAACGGTGAGTTCAAGCGCTTCCAATATACCCCCAACGGCATATCACCCAGGGCGCCCCTGGGGACCAAGGGAGGGGTCTACTGGCACACAGGCGACGAGCACGACGAGCTCGGCCACATCAGCGAAGACCCGGTCAACCGCGACGCCATGATGGAGAAGAGGATGGGCAAGCTCGACCTCGCTGCAAGGGAGATACCTGTCTCTGAGAGGGTGAACTTCTTCGGCCCTGAGGATGCCGACGTCACGGTGATCAGCTGGGGTTCCACCAAGGGCGCCATCCTCGATGCTATGGAATGGCTGAAAGAGGACGGCATCAGCGTCAACTTCATCCAGATAAGGCTGGTCAACCCGTTCCCGACGGAATACGTGACCAGGCTCCTCTCCAAGGCGAAGAAGATCGTTGGCATCGAGATGAATTACTCAGCCCAACTTGTGGGCGTAGTCAGAGAACAGACATGCATCCCCATAGAGCAGTTAGTCGTGAAGTACAACGGCAGGCCGATGTCGTCCGAGGAGCTGTACGACGCGATCAAGATGATTCATGAAGGGAAGGCCCCGAAGAGAGTGGTGCTGAGGCATGGCGCTTAAGCTCTCAGATCTGAAGACGACGGCGCACAACGACTGGTGCCCCGGCTGCGGGGACTTTGGCATCCTCAACGCCGTCCAGATGGCCTTGGCAGAGATGAACGCCGACCCGTCCAACACGGTGGTCGTCTCGGGAGTGGGGTGTTCCTCCAAGGTCCCACACTTCATCAAGACCTACGGGGTCCACACGCTCCACGGCAGGGCGATCCCATTCGCCACTGGAATCAAACTCGCCAACCCCAACATGGAGGTGATAATCGCAGGCGGCGACGGCGACGGCATGGGCATCGGTGCCGGCCACTTCGTCAACTCCGGCAGACGCAACCTCGACATGCTCTACATCGTCCACGACAACGAGGTCTATGGCCTCACGAAGGGCCAGGCCTCCCCCACCCTCGGCCTCGGGAAGAAGACGAAGTCCCTTCCATCGCCGAACATCAACCAGGGAATCAACCCTATCATGCTCGCCATGGCGTCGGGGTACACTTGGGTGGCCAGGGGCTACTCCTACGACGTCCGCCACCTGAAGGACCTGATCATGAAGGGGATTCGCCACACGGGGTACGCCTTCCTAGACGTCCTCCAGCCCTGCCCGACATACAACGACATCATGACCAAGGAGTACTGGGCTGGCGAGGGGAACCTCGATAGCTCTGGGAAGCAGCTCCCCAGGACCTACAAGATGGAGGACACCGGCTACGACGGCGTGGTCCACAGCGATGACCCGGACGAAGTCGAGAAGAAGGTCCAGCAGGCTATGCTGAAGTCCTTCGAGTTCGGCGATCGTACTCCTCTCGGGGTCTTCTACCAGAACGAATTCGTCTCCACCTATGGGGACCGCTTGGCCGGCCGGAGCCCCTCGTACAAGACCAACCCTCCAGCAGCCCAAGACATCGCCCTC
>JAFLZE010000090.1 GCA_029785685.1 Nitrososphaerota archaeon
CTTTCGGGGGGAAGCAGATGAACCGGGGGCGTCCGTTTGGTATGGGTGATGAATGTGCAACGTTGATAGGACTTGTTGGCCTTGCCTCGCCCTTTCGCGCAAGCGACTCGGATGCGTATGGTCATGAAGTGTGGGACTGTTTCGTAGGGCGCCTGGGAAACGAAGTCGTTGAGGGGGATGACGGCCTGGTGGATCCCTCCGCTGTGGCGCCAGCCAGTACTTCGCGCCCCTGAAGGACGAGCCCGCGTCGAGCCGGTACCCAGGGGGACAATCGACCCGTTGGTCGTCCACCGGGTCGAGAACCTACAGACGCTCTGCACACCTGTCATTTCAAAGTACCCAAGAACTGAGACCGTCTTCCAGCAACTTGTCTCGCGGAGTCCCAGTCAGAAACATCGTGACGGCGGCAGAAGACTCGATCCCGCCAGAACGCCAAAGCCAGAGGCTCAGAGCAGCGCGCCTTGGAATCATAATCACGGCGGTAGTCGCATTCCTGTTCCTTCTCCCATTCGAGTCAGTCAATGTGACAGCTCCTGGCGTCGGCCCAATCATCACGTGTCCCGGGACGCAATCTGCGAGCGGCAGCTCGAGCTGCGAAACGACTACCACTTTGTCCAATGGACAGGTAGATGTATCGTGTTCGAACTGCACATACCGTGCCTATTCATACGATGGGTACGCATCGCTGTCTTACTGCTACCTCGGAAGTGGTGGGCTCCTTCTGAATGGAGTCTACTATGTCTGGACACACCCTTCAGACAGTAGTGGGGCAAGCAGCCGTCTCTGCCAGCCACCCTAGGTATACTCAGCTCAGGCATTAGTCACCCCCGTAGCGGAATTAGCGAACCGAAAAAGATCGCCCATCTGAAGCACAAGAAGAGGACAGAGGACGCAGGGGTGAAAGCCCGGTAATGCGAAAGGATCGCGGCAGGTTTGGGAGGGTGGGTGCGTGCTTCCTGCCTGATTTGTTGGGCGTGGCGGCGCACTCTTACCTCAGAAGGAGTCGCGTGGCCGTGACTAGGGCGTGAGGGAAACGTCCTCGCTCCGGAAAAACTACTCTTGGTTCTTCTTCCTCGTTTAGCGCAGAGGGACGTGGATCAGTTGTCGGTTGGCGCATTAGAAACGTAACGACGCCCCTCGTCGGTCAGCTGGTAGACGAATGGCTTCGAGGTGTTGTTCCTGGTCACTAGGCCCGCGTCAAACAGCTCCTTCATTATGCGGGCAGTGTGCTCTCGAGACTTGCGCATCGCGTCTGTAAGCGTCCTGGTGTTCTTGGGACCATCGCGAAGGAGCCGAAGCGCGGCTAACTGTGTTTCGTCTGGTGCCTGGAGTGCCGCGTGAACTTCGGGAACCGCCTGTGATGTCTGTGACTCCTGTGACTTGGATTGTTGTGTGATGTGAGGGACGTCGGGCTCGGGCTTTGGTTTCACTGGAGTCGGTGCGGCACGGGGGATGACTTGTGGTAGCGGAGGAAGGGTTGCTGAAGTCGCGGCGGCCGACATCGCCCTGGCCTGGATTACTTCCATTCTCGTCATGACGTCAAGTATTCGCTCGTCTTGCTTCTTGAGACGTTGTTCCAGTGAGGACCAGAGGTCTTGGCCGATTTCAGTAGCGGCGTTTATCCTCTGTGACACCTGTCTATATCGGAAGAGCAAGGCGAACGCCAAGGCCACGAAGAAGAAGGAGGCGGTCAAGAGCCCGTAGGTCACATAGTCGACCATGTGTGATGGTCGTGATGGATAGTTGTGATATAAGCGTGACGTTTATTGGCCAGACGGCGTCTCAAGCGCGGGCGACAGGAAAGCAGGATGCCAGGTACTAGGAAAGACGGAAGCGATTCCCTAATGTTTCGGACGGCAAGGCTCTTCGCATCGAGCCGTCTGCTGATCTGATCGTTTCGTTCGTGAAGACGGTGGGGGGAGAGGGCGGCTTCGGTCGGGCGGGGTTTGCTGCCGGTGTTGTTTGTCCAGTCTGCGCGCTGCGATGCCGAATGCCCACAGATCCCGGGCGTGCGGCATGCAGGCGTCGGTCGCGAATGGAAGCCGCACGTGTGACCCTGCGTGGGCTCACATCACAATGTTTCTTACCAGGGCATGCAACACGCCGGCCAGTTTCTCGCTCTCTTCGTCGGAGAGCTCTCTGAACCCGGCTCCAGCGACGTCCAACAGCCGGCGGACGTCCTCCGGCCTAACCACTCCGGTCCAAATCCCGATTAGCAGAGTGATTATGGATCTCCTAGTGTTCTCTCGGGCTTGCTGGACCGTGCGAAAATATGATCCAATGGTCAAGGGTTTGTCCCGCGCTCCGCGTGTCCTGCTCTTGGTCGCTAGCGTGGCCGCGTCTCTGTACTTCATCTCGCCCGAGACGACCCTGACATAGAGTTGCAGGCTCTCAAATTGCCTGTGGGTCAGTGTAGACTGCTCGACTAATGACCGTGGTAGGCTCGTGGCCTTCCCTGTCCGCTAATTATGTATTAAAGTCTCCAGGTTGTATGTGTATAATATTAGCTACTATTACGGAGAGAACCAGATATACTTATGGTATAATGCGATGAACACAAAATAATTACAGAATACAAGGAGCAGCCGTGAAATGCTACCTTATCTACTTCAGTTGGTAGACGAGTGGGCGAGCGGGAAATGGGCAGGAGACGGAAGAAGACCCTTCGGATGGTACACAGAACGCTGCCGAAGGTGTTCGCGTGCCCCAGGTGTGGTCTAATCTCAATTCGCATCACGTCAGACCAAGACGAAACATCACAGGACTACGTGTTTCGCGTCACGTGTGGTAACCCGACCTGTCCTCTACATGCAGGTAGAGAGCTGCGATACCAGGCGAAGAGAGCGGACATAGACGTCTACAATACTTTCGTAGACGACTACGCCAAAGCCGGGGCATGATTTGATAGCCGTCGGACCCGTTGAGAGCTATCTCCTTGAGAAGACCAAAGGCGGGGCGGTCGTCGCCGCGCTTTTAGATCCTGAGAACTTTACCCCTAAACAGGCGGCGGACACCGCTGGTAAGGCGATAGCCGCGGGTGTTTCGCTGGTTCTGGTCGGGGGGTCAACCCTTGCTAACCAGGGCAGAGTCGATGCCGTTGTGAAGGCGATTAAGAATCACGTGGGGTCACATCGAAGTCACAATAAATCACGTGGAGTTCCCGTGGTTCTTTTCCCTGGGAACATCACGGGCGTCTCTCGGCACGCGGACGCGATTCTCTTCAGTTCGCTCCTCAACTCCACTAACCCCTACTTCATCATAGGGGCACAGGCAATCGGTGCCGTTGAGGTTCATAAAAGTGGGATTGAGAGTATCCCTATGGGTTACCTTGTTTTCGGCAACAGTAGCACTACCGCTTTCATCGGTCAGGTCAACAATATGCCGCCATCCAAGTCGGGGCTGGCAGTCATCTACGCGCTAGCTGCCAAATACCTTGGCATGAGGACGTTGTACCTTGAAGCGGGAAGCGGAGCTGGCGAGCCGATACCAGGAGAAACCATTGGCGCGGTTAGGAAGGCTTACGATGGTATTCTGATTGTAGGCGGGGGGATCACGGATGCAGAGGCCGCCAGAAGAGCCGCCGAGGCTGGCGCCGACCTGCTTGTTGTTGGCAACCTTCTCCAGTCTAGCGGGTATGAGACGGCCCTCCGAGAGATAGTAGCGGCTACGGTTCGAGGATAGGCGAGGACAGAAACCGCTTTTCTCCTGTGGGCATAGCCTCTTGTGCGAGTCGTTGGCCCGTCTCGGCTGGCGAAATCCACCGACAAAGAATGGGTTTGGGGGCGGTGAGAGGCGCCGCGTGGTAGACGCTTCTGTTGAGCTCGCGACCAAAGAGACGGGGAACTCTGTTTGGGCATGGGTCCACTGGGAGTTGCTTGACTTGGAATTGGGGCTTCAGGGCCTTCTCGCCATGGGGCATTGTTTGCCCTTGGCTTGTAAGGTCACCCCTGGCTGGAAGCGCCAAGCCCTAGCTTGGAAGTTGAGTTGGCACGTTTGGTCTCTCTGGACCGAATCCCGCCCTCCCCCCTTTTTCGTTTGTTTCCAGTCTAAAGGAGTCCTAGAAACGTTGTTGTTTTACGAAAGTAAAGGAGTCCGCTCTCGATTACCGGTTGTGACTGGATATACCTTGGGGTCTAAGACATGGACGCAGCAACTCGACAATAAACACGATGACAATTGACCCACTCAGGGATCAGGCTCCATTGGAAACGGCGGGGTGGGGGGCACGGCTGTGAACAAAAGGGAGGGGTGACAGTAACCCGGCCTGCTCCGGAGCCCAGTATTTCCATTGGAACCATTCCAGCCTTGGAACCTGTGAACAACCCGATTCCGACCCCTTTGTTTCCAATGGAACCAGTCCAGAGCTCATTTCTCCCAACGCCCAGAGTGCTCATTGTGAACCACTGTGAACCACCTTGCGGCTATCATGCCAAAGTCAAACTAACTGACCACGCGGTTCACAAGTTCACACCAGCCAGCGCTAAATGGGACACCCCAGACAGCGAGGACACCGGATTTGATTAGGCGGGTAAGGTTCGAACTAGAAGACGATCATAGACGCAAGACCTTTCACATCATCGAAGGACCAGTAACAAGGAGCGACCTGATGCGCACCATGGACGCCCTCGAAATGATGGATCTAGCCACCGAGCCGCGGGTCCAGGCTCCCGACCAACTGACATTCTTCGGCAGGGTGCAGACGCTCTTAGAAACCACATTCGCTGCAGGAGACTTTTCATCGTCAGACGTGGCTAGGGAGTTCGAAGAGAAATATGGTCAGCCCGTGAAACTGAGCACCATCTCCACCTACCTGTCCCGCCTGGCGGACAGACAACAAATCAGACGGGACAA
>JAFLZE010000091.1 GCA_029785685.1 Nitrososphaerota archaeon
TGACGATTTCGGGGCTCTTCATCGTCGCGCTCGGCGTGTTCTACGAGGGCATCGTGCTACCCGCGACTTCGTTCGAATATCCAAGGTAGATGGCATCGTGGGCGAACATCAGGCAGTGGGTGGAGTTGAAGTCGACGAAAGCGGTCAATTCCCTCGCCCGTTGGTTCGACCCTTCTATGCGGCATATCACCCGCATCGGATCCTTGACCTGGAACGTCAGCTTCTTGCTACCGAACACTCAGTTCACCTTTGAAATCCTGAGCACCTTGTGACCCCAGTCCAGGGTGACAGAAGCGTGCTTCAAGAGGCTCTGGCCAATCACAGCCTCGAACCCGACCTGCTGAGGAAGGTCCAGGGCCGCGAACTCCACCTTCTCGAAGGAGAGGCCGCAGATTTCCACACTCTCGACCTCGAAGATGACCGTCTTGTTAAAGCCGCCCGCAGTGACCAAGGTCCTGGCGTTGGGCGGGCCCACTGTCAGTTGCTGGAACGCCACTTCAGGGTGGCCGAAAACGTACGCGTCGCTCTTTGGGATGATACAATACTCGTACACTGGGTCTACCAGGGCGAGGTATTCTCTGGCCTTGGAGTTGGAACCCTTCACCCTAACGAAAGCGGAAGGGAACCTTCCTAGCTCGACTTCGGTCAAAGCAGGACTGGATATGGCGTCTCACCCGTGTAGAAAATGCAAACCTCGCCGTATTTTGCCAGCGTGGACCTCAACCTGTATCGATCGACGTCTTGAGCGGCCACCCTGCCCTTGGTGGGCTGGGAGTTGGCGTCTCGACCTGTGACTACGATCGCTACCCATCTGTCCTTGTACTTGCCTCTGATTTCAGAAAGGGTCAGTTCCTCCTGTTCGTTGCCTTCAACAAGACGGCCCGTGCTCAAGCGCTCTCAGTCCAAGAGGGCAATTGCGTCTTCCTCATGGCACCCTGCGCCGGGCAGGCTCTTAAGCAGTTACCAACTGCAGACAGAGTCGCCACCCAGCCCACGGCCGCCAACGAGGTTGTGCGCGTCTAACTCAGCAGAGTCAACGCCTTGCTCACGGCACCCTGCGCCAGGAATACCCTGAACGAGTTCCCTGTGCCTGTCGTGAGTGGGGTCGCTCCCTCGACTGCCTTCGCAGCTGCCTCCTGAATCGTGCTGGTCGTGAGGCTCTGCCCGACGAGGTAGGACTCCGCGGCCGTCGCCCTGTGCGGGGAGACGTCGACCCCTCCCAACACTACGCTCGCGTTGGAGATCGAGCTGCCGTTGAAGGTCAGCACTACTGCTGCACTCGCGAGTGCGAAGTCGAACGACTGCCTGGCACGGACCTTGTACCATGCGCTCTTCGAGTTAGCCGGGGGCGCCGGGACGTGGATCTCGGTCACCATCTCGTTGTGCTGGAGGGAATTCTCCTTCACCTTTCCGTTCACTATGGCGACTCCTGGCAGAAGCTGGTCGATGGGCATGTTGCTGGTCCCGCTTGGCCCCTGCACCGTCACGTCGGCGTTGAGGGCGAAGTAGGCGACGGGTGTGTCCCCGGGGTTGACCGCGAAGGTCAGCCTCCCCCCGAAGATCGATTGGTAGTACCTGTTGTCGCCAAGGACGCCGAAGCAGACGTTGCCTCCGTTCTGCCAGCAGGGATAGTTGTTCCTCAGATACCAGCACCATGTATCCTGGATCACGTCGCCTGCGGCGGTCCCCTGGTTCCTGATTTGAGGCGCTGCCACGGTGTTGGCTGCCTGGCTAAGAACCGCGTAGTACTGGGCGATGTTCGGGTCGGACCCGATGTCAGCGATGGGCGTAGTTGCCCCGATCCTTACCCCGTCAGACGCGCTGTACTTTATGTAGTTCAAGGGGAGGGTGGAGATGTCGACTACGTACTGGGGTGTCTTGTACTTCACCCCGTTTTTCATCGTATAGAGGAGGTCCGTACCCCCTGCCATTATCCTCGCCTGGTCGCCATATTGCGACAGGAGAGACACCGCCTCCTCAGGCGTGCTCGCAGTGAGGAGGCCGAATTTTGGTACTTCGTTGTTGCTACTCAATTTTTCACCCTCTATGATGTCGTGCTCGACGTCGTAGCTGAGGTCCCATTGGAGTTCGCATTCATCCACTGGATCGCCTCGACCACGTCCTCTATCCTGACGGGGGTATTGTGGAACCTGTAGCCGCCGAGGGCGTTGCTCAGGGCGTTGATGTATGAGACATCGGCTGCGATGATGGTGTTCTCCCCGATTCCCGTGGCACCGAACGGACCGGTGGGGTCGATGTTCTGGACGGGGATGACGTTGGCGGAGTCTGGGTTCTCCATTATGGTCGGTATTTGGTAGTCGTGATAGTTCGGGTTAAGCCAGCTCCCTGATGTCGGGTAGCCTGGCTTCACCGTTACGTTTTGGCTAGGGTCGTTGAGCAGCTCTTCGAAGAAGGCCGAACCGACGCCCATGACGGAGCCTCCGAGCATTTGGTGCATGGCCCCCTTGTAGAAGATGGTTCTGCCAAGGCCTAGGGCGAAGGTGTGGCTGAGCACGTGAACTACGGCAGTTTCAGTGTCTACCTCCACCATGGCCATCCTTGCTCCGGTTGAGCGGATAGCAACGTTGAACGGAATCTGCCAAACCCCGAAGCCCTTGATCGAGGCGGTAAGCAGCGCCGCCGCAGCGTTGAAGGAGATACTGTTCGTGGGATTTGTGGTGTCGTAGATGGTGTTGTTCTTGAAGGCAAGGTTGGCGGCGTTCGCGCCTAGTTTCGTCGCTATGATTGGGAACCACTGATTCTTCAGATCCTCGACCGCGTAGAGGAGCGAGTGAGAATTGTGGGTTGTCTGGCTCCCTGCTGTTACGCTGGAGTTGGTGGTGAGGTTTGTGTCAGACTGGACCATCTTGACGTTGGCCAGTGACGTGAGACCGAGCGCTTCAGAAGCGAGGATTGGGAGCGTCGTGTTCCCTCCGGCGCCGTGGTCCGTCAGGCCCGAGAAGACGGTAACGGTCCCATCAGGGTCCACCTGGACCTGGGACGTCGATGGAGGGAATGGAGCGCCCTTCGCCGCGTTCTGAATGCAGACCCCCACTCCGATGCGCTTCGTCCCGTTGATTGAGCTGGGAACTCCCCATCCCTTCCATAAGCTGTTCCAGCCGAATGCCTGCATCACTTCCTGGAGTGCCTGGGGCTGCGCGATGGTCGAGTATGGTAGCTTTGAGAATGGGTCGGCCGCGCCCGTGCCCTGCCTCATGTTCTTGAGCCTGAACTGGGCTGGGTCCATGTTGAGCTTGTGGGCCAGTTCGTCCATGGCTGATTCCAATAGGAAGTGTCCCTGTTCTTCCCCTACGCTCCTCATGGCCGATCCGTTGGAATACGCGTCGGTCGTCACCGGGATGCTGTAGAAGCGCATGTTTGGACAGACATAGGTGTTGTAGAAGTCTCCCACAGCGTCGGCGCCCTGCGCCCCACCCCTGCCACCCACGTTTGCGGTGCAGACCGCATCGATGGCCACTAGGGTGCCGTCGTTCATTGCCCCAAGCCTGAATGTCGCCGAGTATGGCCACCTGTTCGTGGTGGTGCGTGCGTGCGTGAGCCTGGTGTGGACGAACTTCACCGCGGCGCCCACTTTCTTGGCTAGCACGGCCGCCAGGATGTACTCTTCTCCGGTGACCTTGTTCCCGAGACCGTTGCCTAGGGCTCCCCCGTCCTCGTAGCCGCCCAGCGAAGTGCTGACCTCTACGTCCGTGAGGGGAATTCCGAAGTAGTTCGCCAGAGTGATCTGGACGAGCCAAGCCCACTGTGTGGATGCCCTGACGGTCAGTTGGCCGTTTGACCAGTAAGCAACCGCTCCTCTTGGGAGGATCTCGAAGTGTTGCTGTATGGAGGTTGAGAAAGTGTCTTCATAGACGACGTCTGCGCTCGCCAGTGCGGCGTCGACGTTACCTAATTCGAGGGAGAGAGTTGCGTTCGTTGCTACACCGCTTTCGCTCACTCCACCGCCAGGGACGTTGCCGCCCGGCCAGAGCTGGGGCGCGTCAGATTGAAGGGCGTCTTGTGGATCGAAGACGTAGGGGAGTTGCTCGTACTCCACTTTTATCAGGTTCAGGGCGTCTACCACTTCGTTGGCGGTGGGAGCAGCCACCACAGCAACCGGTTGCCCTGGGTATAGCACCTCGGTGCTAACCAGTGGCGGGTAAGCGCGAGCTCCTGCGCCGAACATGGCGCCGACCGGCAGGTCAGACTCGACCAGGGTTACATATCCTGCTGCCTGGGCCGCGCTGACGTCTATGCTGGTCACCTTCGCGTGAGGATGAGGAGCAACTAGGAACCCGGCATACCACATGCTACTCTGTCCGATGTCGCTTGGCACTATGTCAGAGGTGTACTTCCTCTGCCCTGTAATTTTCGCGTATAGGTCACGCCTTGTTACAACTGGGTTCCCCACCAAGTTGAATACGGCGTTGGGGTCGAGGTTGTTCAGTCCGCTGCTCTGAGTACTGCTCATTACGCGCTACCTCCCTGAAGGTTCAGGGCCGCCGTTTGTATGCTGGCGATGATGCCCGCGTAGTTCCCGCACCTGCAGATGTTACCGCTCATGGCGGTCTTGATCTCGTCGAGGGTGGGGTTCGGATTGCTCAGCAGGAGAGCGGTCGCGGACATGATTTGTCCAGGCTGGCAGCCGCTGCATTGGCCACCGTCCTCCTGGACCCAGGCAAGCTGCACTGCGTTGAGAACCTTGCTCTCTGCACTGGATGGCATGTTGTATCCTTCGACCGTGATGATGTTATGCCCAGCCGCACGGAAAGCAGGGTAGGTACATGACATGTGCGGGACGTCGTCAATCAGGACAGTACAACCTCCGCACTCCCCTCTGTTGCACGGTC
>JAFLZE010000092.1 GCA_029785685.1 Nitrososphaerota archaeon
TGCTGGGAATCCTCCCTGTTGCGCCTCTGGTGCTGGGCGTTCTGAATCAGAGCCATGAGTTTGTCCTCTCCCTCGACCGTTATCCCTGCTCTCTCGGCTGGGGTCTGTCCGTCTAACCCCTCGTGGGGCCTTACGAAATTGTGGTAAATCTGAAGTCCTTTGAGTATCGGAGTGTCCTACACCTTCAGCCCCTGCATGGTCTTTTCCCTGTCCCGAAGCGCCCGATCCTGTGCTCCATTTTGACCCTATGACGTGGGTTAATGAAGAGACGAGCTAAACCGGCCTTGCGACAAAATCAGGCCCGTATCGGGTTGATGTATTCAGGCTGGATGTACGCCATGTAGACGCACCTCCTGACGTTCCCGACATACACCCTGACCGACATCGCTGCGTTTCTCCTCCGGCATTGTTGGAACTGGGGTCGCTCATTAGATGGGGGCCTGCTTTCAGACTTTCGTTCCTCGGAAGGCACGAAGCAGAATTCTTCGGAAATGCGACCAATCTGACCTTCTCAACATCCTCGACAATGCCATCCCCCACGACCGATTTTCGCATAGGGTACCTCATCATAATACATGGGGAGTCAGTTACAGGAGAATACTTCAGCAGGCGTGTCCTCTACGTTCTTACTCTTCCCGCCTTCTGCACGCCGGGGTTCGAACTAGCAAAGGCCACACTTCTGGAGGTTCCAACCAAGGAAGGGGACGACCTCCATGACAGCTTGAAGTCATTCGGATTCGATGTAGATACTCAGTATGAGTTGGCACCTCTCTTTCCTGATACACCGCCACCGGGCGCCTAAGTCTTTGACAGATACTCGCTCAGTATGTATCGGACTGTCTCAGGCATGGAATCAAGCACCCTCTTCTTGCGCTCCGCCTCCAAACATCTCTCCATCTCCTCGGCCATAGCCGCGAAACTCGACTTCCCCCACGCAAGCCACATTAGGGAAATCGCCCTGTCGGGCAGGATTCACAACAACATCTATGACGCGCTAAAAGGATACTCCTTCAGGTCACCTCTTCGTCCTCATCAAGAGGCTGGCACACATCTATTCGAGGATCTACCTCACATCCCTGATTCGCCCCTGCGAGGCGCGCTCCCTACTCAAAATGACGAGGATTCGTACCCTCACGTTGTTGTCCAGGGAGACAGCTCCTCGTAGGTCATATCCCTCTTGATCATCCAGTAGGCATAGGAGACCAGCTTCCTCGCCACGGCGATCCTGGCCCTCCTCTCCCCCCTCTTGTGCCTCAGCCTGGTGTAGAACTCGTTGAGGCGAGCGTCCTTCCTGACAGCGACGGACGCGCACTCCACCAGGTTCCTCCTCAGCCATTTGTCCCCCTTCTTCGTGATGTGGCCCAGGCGCGTGGTGTCGGCAGACTCGTCCAGCCAGGGGACGAGGCCCAGGTACGCGCAGGCGTGCTTCGAGTCTGGGAAGCGGTCCACGTCGTCCAGGGCGCAGGCGAGGTAGAGGGCGGTGTATGGCCCCATCCCTGGCAGCGTGTCCAAGAGCCTCGCCCTGCGGTCCCTGGATGCTATGTCGACGATCTGCGCGTCGAGCCTCTCGAGTATCGACTCGGCCAGGTCGAGCTCGGCGAGCCTGTTGTCCACCTCCTGGAGACGGAGCGCCCTCAGCCTCGCCCTCCCCTCCGGGCCGAATGGCTTCTCCACCTCGATCCCCCTCCGCTTGAGGAGCCACCTGATCGAGCCCCTCAGCTCCCCGCGCTTCAGCCCGTAGTTGACCCTCTCCTGGACGACGGCGAGCTTCTCCCTGGTCTCTGGGTCCCGCATGTGCGCCACAGGCAGGTAGTTGGTCCTGAGCAGGTCACCCAGTATCCTGGCGTCCGCGACGTCGTGTTTGGTGCTCGACCTCGATATCAGCTGCAGCCTGTTCACGTTGGCGACCGTGACGCTGCACCCCTGCAGCGAGGACAGGCGGTCGTAGACCGGGTAGACGAACCCGACGGACTCCATGGCGACGCGCTTCTCGCCGGGGAGGGAAGACAGGAAGGAGGCGAGCTCCCCCGTGGGGACCCTCCTCTCCTCCACCAGAGCCCCATCTTGCTCAAAGACCGCAAGCTGGGACTCCTTCTCGTGAAGGTCGACTCCTACGTACAGTATGCTGCTCACGTGTCTCGGTTTAGCTCGTCTCTTCATTAACCCACGTCATAGGGTCAAGATGGAAAGGATGAACGGAGAACTGCGCGACCGAGAGAAGGTGATGAGGGGTCTTAAGAGGCCAGACACCCCTATTCTGAAGGGAGTCCAGATATTCCACAACTACATACGACCGCACGAAGGGCTGAACGGGGACACTCCCGCAGACCGCGCAGGAATCAAGATTGTCGGTGGGGACAAGTGGGCAACACTCATTCAGAGAGCTTCCAAGAAAGACTAAATCTTGAACCAGAGGGGTCTATCGGAGTGAGCTTCGAGCCGAATACAATCTATTGCGGGGATTGTCAGGACATCCTTCAACGGTTCCCAGAAGATTCGGTTGACCTAATCTACATCGACCCGCCGTTCTTCTCGAACCAACAATACGAAGTCATTTGGGATGACGGATATGAGAGAAGGGCATTTCAAGACCGTTGGGCTGGAGGCATCCAAAACTACATCGCTTGGATGGAGCCCAAACTTAGGCAGTGCCACAAAGCCTTGAAGTCAACAGGTTCGATGTATCTTCACTGCGACTGGCATGCCGTCCACCATTTGAGGGTGGCTATGGAGCGCATCTTCGGCGAGTCGAACTTCAGGAGCGAGATTATTTGGCAAAGGACTTCGTCGCACAACGACCCAAAGAACTTCGGAAACATCGCAGACCACATTCTCTATTTTGTGAAGTCTGACTCATACACTTGGAATCCTCAATATGTCCCGTTCTCACAGGACTACATCGACAAGTGGTATCGGAATCAGGACGAGGATGGACGCAAATACATGTCGAGCGACCTCGCAAGTCCACACCCTCGGCCAAATCTGACCTACGAATACAAGGGGTTCAAGCCCCCGAAAAACGGTTGGAAAGTCTCACTTGAGGTCATGAAGAAAATTGACGCTGAAGGCAGACTAATCTTCCCAAAGAACAAAGACGGTCAGATTCGGCGAAAAGTCTACCTCGACAAAGGGAAGGGTCAGCCGTTGCAGAATGTGTGGCTGGACATAAAGCCAATCCACTCGCAGTCGAAGGAGAGGCTCGGATTCCCGACCCAAAAGCCCGAAGCCTTGTTGGAGCGCATAGTCAACGCCTCGTCTAACCCCACGGACATAGTTCTTGATCCCATGTGCGGGTGCGGGACTGCGATTGCCGTTGCTCAGAGATTGGGCCGAAGGTGGGTCGGTATCGACATTTCTCCCACTGCATGCAAACTGATGGCGAAGAGGCTAAGGTCGATGAGGGCGAAGGTAGGAGAGATAGTCGGGTTGCCGAAGTCTGAGGCCGAGCTTCGGAACCTTCAGCCCTTCGAGTTCCAGAACTGGGTCTTCGAGAAACTTGGAGGACGGGTCAATCCTCGGAAGGTGGGAGACTACGGCATAGATGGGTGGGTCGAGCTTGATATCCCATGCCAAGTCAAGCAGTCAGACGATGTGGGAAGGAATGTCGTGGACAATTTCGAGACTGCGATTCAGAGGCAGAGCAAAGATAGAGGAGTAATTGTGGCCTTCAGCTTCGGGAGAGGCGCCATCGAAGAGTCTGCAAGGGCCAAGAACGACATGAACCTTGACATCAAGCTGAAGACAGTCGCAGAGATACTGAAGGAGACTTAGCGTGTGGGAAGCATAAGTCAAAAAGCGAAGGTCATTCAAGCCAACAGAGGTGTCTGGAAGGTCTATCTGGTGGTCGCCATAGTCGCCGTTGTCGCCTTCGGAGTGATTTGGTATCTCACGCATCAGCCTGTTCCCTTCCACTAAGCCATCAACCGACTTTTGACAGGGAGAAGATTTTCACCCGTCAACCGTCAACTTGACAGAGCCGAATGTTCTGGAACTCCTTCGGCCAGACCTTCGCCCCGGCTCAAAACAGATTAAGACCGCCGGACGGGGCTCTCCAGATGACTTCGGAGACCCCAGCGGCGGCAGGCTCGGTGTCCAAGATCGAGTGCGTCGTCTCCGTCGGAGGGAAGGACGAAGGGACCATCTCGCTCTACCGTCACCTCGCCCCTCTTACCGTGAACGCCGTCCTCCGCGCCCTCCCTCTGGCCAGCAGGGCGTCCGTCCAGCCGCCGATGGTCTGCCTGTTCTCCCAGCTCCAGGTCGGGGTTGAAAAGCCCCGGAGCCAGTTCACCAGGGGGGACGTCGCATTCCTCCCGTCCGGTGGGCTCATCTGCCTCTTCCTGGGGGCCGCTAGGAGCGACCGGCCTCTGAACCCGCTCGGGAAGATGGAGTCAGGGCTGGAAAGGTTCGACTCGGTCAGATCGGGAGACGTGTTGAAAGTGTCCGTCGCCGCAAAGAAAGACGAAGCTACTTAGTCGACCAGACGCCGTGGCCGCTGAACCCGCCTCTCCTCTTCAGGGAGCCCTTGGCCTCGAGCCCCTTTATCACGCCGGAAGCTACGGATGCATTCACCCCCAGGGCCCTCGACACCGAGTAGATCGTGATCGCTTTCAGGGGCGTCAACGTCTTCAGGAGGTCTGCGTCGCTCAGCTTCGCAGGGAGGAATGAGAGCTGCTTCCTCTGCTGAGGCCCCGACTTCTCCTTCGTCTTCTTCCCCTTGGTCTGGGCGGCGTCTCCCTGCGGCGTCTCTTCGGAGTCCTGCGACTTCTCCATCGAGGCCAGGGACTTCTTCTTCACTCCGCCC
>JAFLZE010000093.1 GCA_029785685.1 Nitrososphaerota archaeon
GCCATGAAGATGGCGAAGAGCGACAGCGAAGCTTCGTAGATGGGTGGGAACTGGAAGCTGATGCTCGGGCTGAACGCGTCGCCGAGCAGCACGTTCGCGAGCGTCGCGGGGTAGAGGACGTCTGTCGTCACGAGGGCGAACGACGAAGGCACGTAAGGCGGGATCTTGTAGGCCTCCACCAGTATCCACTCCAGGAGGAACCCGTACAGCAGCAGGTGGGCGGTGAGGTACGCGGCGCCGACCGCGGCTCCCGCCCTGGTTCGGACGTACTTCGCCGCGAGCCTGAACGGTCCCGACAGGAACAGCACGGTAAGGAGCAGGAACGCCCCTCCCCAGAGCGCGACCGACCCCACCGCCTCGTAGGGGTTCAGGGCCGCCTCTGGCGACAGGTAGGCGTAAGACGATATGAAAACCCCGGCGGCCATCAGCGCCGCCGAAACACCCGCGATGTATGTCCTCTGCATCTTGGTTCTCCTCTCGTTCCGTGGGTTAAATCCTTCGCGAGGATCGCCCCAGGGGCTACCCTCCTTCCAGGTTTATAGAGTAATCTAGACTTACTATAGACCAAGCTGATATATGGTGGAGGAGGAGTCGTGAACGTGAGCGGGCAGCTGCTGTCTCCGCGGGCGAGCCCCACCGTCCAGGTCACCGTGATAGCCATCTCCGCGGCGCTCTTCGCGGTGGCCAAGGGGGTCACGGCCTACATCCGGACCCCATGGGGGCTCGGCGAGCTCTTCATCGCCTCGTTCGTCCCCGTCTTCTTCGCCGTGACCGCCGACCCTCTCCCGGCAGCCTTGGGAGCGGGGATCGGGTCCTTCCTCGGGGACGTCCTTTTCCTCGTCCCGCTGGGGGCGACGACGCCGTTCTTCGCGCTCACGGTCGGCGCGCCCGCCAACTTCGTCGCCACCCTCCTTATCGCGCTCTTCGTAAAGAGGTACAGGTCGTGGTCCTCCTTCGTCGCCGCCTCCGTCGGGTTCCTGACCTTCGGGAACTTCATGGCCGCGGCGCTCCTCTGGTGGCTTGCCCCGCTCCCTCAGGCGATAGACATCCTCGGGTTCACGATCTTCTGGGACATGACCTCGATACCCGCCATCCTGATCGGCGTCCCGATACTCATACGCGCCACGGGCCCCGTGATAGGCCGCTCGAAGGTCCTCCGCTACTCCCCCGACTGGTCCGGGGTTGGGAGGCGCCAGGTGACGATATCGCTCGTCTTCTCCCTCCTCTTCGTCGCGCTGGGCGGTGCCATATTCTTCTTCGCCCCCTCCGCTCTGGGCTACTGGCCGGGGATGGCGACATACTTCGCCATCGCGGCTGTCGTCGTCGTCATATTCGGTCCCCTGACGAGCTTCCTGGCGGGACGGAGGATGGGGGCGACCAAGGGTGCGGGTTAGGCGGTCCGAGGCCTTCGCACCTTCGGCGATAACCAACTTCTTCGAGATAAGCTACCACGCTCGCGGCGGCTCGGCCGGAGCGACGGGGGGCGGGTATGTCCTGACGAAGGGGACAACGACCAGGGCCCTGGCGAGGGACGGCGGCGGACGGGTGGCGACGGTCGTGAACGGCGACCCGGGGTACGACGCGCGCACCACGAGGAGGGCGGCGAAGGCGCTCCTTTCGGAACAGGCGCCGGGGGTGTCCGTGGAGCTTGATCAGACCTCAGACACCCCCATCGGGGGAGGGTTCGGCGCGAGCGCCGCGGCGGCGACGTCGGCCGTCTATGCCGTCGCTTCGGCGGCCGGGATCGCCAGGCGGAAGGACGTCCTGGCCTCCTACGCCTACAGGGCCGAGGTCGAGGAGCGGACCGGCCTGGGCACGGTCTCCGTCATCTACGACGGGGTGGGCGCGGGGGCCATAACGGTCCCGGGAGAGCCGGGGAGGTCGGAGTTCCTCCGCGTGAAGATCCCGAAAGGGCTCAGGATCGTCACAGGGTTCCTCGCACCCTTCGACAAGAGGGACGCCCTCTCCTCGAAGCCTGTGAGCGACCGCATAAACGCCCTCGGCCGGGAATCCCTCAGGTCCTTCGTGTCCGACCCCACCCTCGCAAACCTGGCGTCGGAGGGGGAGAGGTTCTCCCGGCGGCTCGGCCTCGAGTCCCCGGAGGTCGTGAAGATGATCGCTGCGGCGAAGGCCGCAGGGGCGGAGTACGCCAGCCAGAACATGATAGGTTACTCTGTCCACAGCCTCGTCTTCGACGGAGGGAGCGGGAGGGTGGCTTCGGCGCTCCGTTCGCTCTCCCCCGACGTCCGCGTGGACGAGTTCGGGGTGGGGAGAAAGCGGGCGTCTGTCCTGAAGGCTAGCCGCAGGTGACCAGGTCCTTCGTGTACTTCGTGAACAGCTCGGGGTTCCTGTCCACCCTGAGGGTGTCCTCGATCCTGATCCCGTATTTCCCCACGAAGTAGACCCCGGGCTCGTCCGTGATGACGTCGTTCTTCACGAGCTTCACCTTGTTCCCTCTGAATATCCCGGGCATCTCGTGGATGTCTATCCCGACCCCGTGCCCGACGCTGTGGTTAAGGTGCTTCGCGAGCCCGTGCTTCCGGAGGACCTCCACCGCCGCCTTGTTGACGCTCCCGCACTCGGCCCCGTCCCTGACCGCGTCGATGGCCGCCTGCTGCGCCTCCCTGACTATCGCGTAGTTCTTCTTCATCTCCGGGCTGACCGTCCCCACGGCAAAGGTCCTGGTCTCGTCCGAGTTGTACCCCTCGTACCTGAAGAACAGGTCTGCCACCACGAAGTCTCCGGCCTTCGCCTTCCTCCCTGAGAGCTCCGAGTGGCCGTAGGCCCCGTGCGGCCCGGAGGCGACGATCACAGGTCCGAGTGAAGAGCCTGAGTTTGAAGGGGTCATCCCCGCTTCGGTCGCTACCCTCATCACCTCGGCCGCCACTTCCCACTCTGTCTTCCCCGGCTTCAGCATCCCCTCCACAGCCCTGAACGTCTTGTCCGTCTTGGCGCACGCCTTCCTTATCCTCTCGAGCTCCAACTCGTCCTTCACCCTCCTGGCCTCGAGGAAGAGCTGGGGGTTCGGTTCGACCCGCCCCTTCAGCTGCTCCTGCTCAGCGTCCGTGACGACCTTCCCCTTCTCAAGCTGGCGGGAGATCTCCTTCGCCACGTCCTTCCAGCGCTTCACGACCACGATCTCGGCTTCCTTACACACCTCGCCAGCCCTGTCCGCCTCCAGCGGGGAGGTGACTACGACCGTTTTGTCCTGATGGACTATCCCGGCGCCTCCCCCGAAGAAGTCCGTCAGATAGAACAGATTGGGGGCGGTAAAGACCGCTACCTGCTTCCCTTTTGCCATAGAAAGCAGCCTTTTGCGCCTTTGGGCGTAAACCGTCAACATTCAGGCCTTCCAAAACAGAGCGCTTATATCCATTCGTGAGCGTGTGCTCAACGGGGCAAATAATCCTGTGACGCATATTCGAAGGCTGGAGATGCGCGGTTTCAAGTCCTCAGGCCCCCGGACAGTGGTAGTCAACTTCGAGCGCGGGTTCACCGTCATCACGGGCCCTAACGGGAGCGGCAAATCCAACCTGGCCGACGCAATCGCGTTCGCCATCGGGGAGAACTCTCCGAAAGCGCTGAGGGCAGCAAACGGAAGGCTGTCGGGGCTGATCTACGACCCGAGGTCTGAAGACGGTGCTACGTCGACGAAGCCGAGCGCCTGCAGGGTGACCCTGCAGTTCGACAACTCCGACCGCACTATACCGGTGGACTCCGACCTGGTGACCATCACCAGGGAGCTGAAGGAGGACGGCGAAAACACCTACTACATCAACGGCAGGAAGACGCCGAGAGGTTCGCTCACCGACATCATCGACATAGCGGGGCTCGCGTCCGGCGGGTTCAACATAGTCGCCCAGGGAGCCGCCACCAAGTTGGCCGACCTTACCCCAGAGGAGAAGCGGAAGGTCATCGAGAGCATCGTCGGCATCTCGAAGTTCGACGAGCGCAAGGCGGAGGCTCAGAGGCAGCTGGGCCAGGCGGACCAGAGGCTGGAGGTCGCCATGGCGCGCATCGGAGAGATGAAGAGCACCCTGGAGTCTCTCGACTCCCAGAGGACGGACATGGTAAGGTTCGACCTGCTGGAGTCGCAGATAAACTGGCTCAACGCCGTCATCACGTCGAAGAAGATAGGCGACCTGAAGGGGCACCTCGCCGACCTCCGGTCGCAGGAGCAGGAGCTGAACGGGAAGCTCGGGGACCTCGGTGCGAGGCTGGTGGAGATCGAGAACCGCATCGGGCAGGTGGAGAACGACAAGACGAAGTTCATAGTGGATGTCATCCAGGGCGGCGGGGCGAGCCACGTGGAGCTCCAGTTCCAGCTCGCCGGGATGAGGGACGAGCTTGAGTCGCTGGAGGGGGACTACAAGACCGCGCAGGCGAACGTCTTAGAGTTGGAAGGGGAGACGGTCCCCCAGCTCAAGCAGGTGGTGACGGAGAAGCAGAAGGAAGCGAACGCGGCCGCCTCCACCGTGAGGCAGCTGACGGGAGAGATAGAGAAGCTCGACGGAAGGCACGCGGAGCTGGCGCAGAGGCTCAAGGAGTTCTTCCAGGCCGGGGAGGAACTGAGGCGGACCATCGAGAAGAAGGCCAGGCTCACTTCTTGCGCTGCCCCCGCTGGGCGATCCCTCTGACGGTCGAGAGCTCCTTGGCTACCTTGAGGAGGAGCTCCTTCTTCTTCCCTGACTTCGCGATCGAGACGTATCCCGACTCGTGCGCCGGTCGCGAGGGGAACCGCGCCGCCTGGGGCTGGGGTTGCAGGTT
>JAFLZE010000094.1 GCA_029785685.1 Nitrososphaerota archaeon
ACAAGCGCAACCCGCTTCCTTGACAGCAGACTCCGCCCGACAGTCTCCGGAACCGCCATCCCAAACAACACGATCGGGAGGGAGATGCTGAACAACGCGTGGAAAGGAACGATACCCCCTGCCCAAACCCAGTTCACCCCCGCCCAGTGCCCATGGTAGCCGAGAGAGCCCACGGGTCCCGCCTTAGAACAGAACAAGGTGCTTAGGGCCCACCTTCTTCGAGTATCCCGTAGACTCCCCCAAGCAGGAGGACCATCGCCCACCCCTTCTTCCACCTCACCTTTGCCTCGTAGATGAGCAGCGCGCCGGACCCATAGATGCCGAGGTTGCCTGCCAGCTGGAAGGCGAAGAGGACGCGGTTGAGCACAAGCGCGTTGAGGTGGCTCGAGCCCGAGAGGCATTCGGGTATCCCTGGGGTCAGCAGCAGAGCAGGACGACCGGATGGGCCTTTAGGAAGCGCCCGACTCGGCCTAGACCACCAGAGCGCGTCCCTTCCAGACCCCTGACATCTTGGGGTGGGCTTCAGGGTATCAACGGGCTCCGGTGGGTAAGCCACTCGGAAAGGGCCGTTCGCCTTTCCCCAACGTGCCATAAACGAATGCCAATCCCGCCCCCATGGTTATGACTGCCACGGCAGCTATGGGTGTCGCCACCTTCCTCGAATTAACGAATACCGAACAGGAACGACAAAACATTATGCCTTTTCATCCGTGGCCATCCTAGAATCCGATTCTAGTGGCGCGAGTCCTAGTTCGGTCCCAGGCAATCTCGCCTTCTTCAGCTTAATTTTCCCCATCATCTGGTAGGGGTCGCTGATGCAGTCGGAGAAAGAGTTTGTCAGTAACGTCACCAGGCTGGACTGGTCCTCCTTCGACCCCCTCACCGGGGTCAGGGCCGGAGCCTTCGTGGTCCTCCCTTTCCTCTTCGTCCCCGTGATAGGCTACGTCGGCGCGGCTTTCGCCGCGCTCAACGGGATGTGGCTGACGAACACCGAGGGCCCGAAGTCGAGGGAGACGCTCCGGGTGCTCCTGGTCGCATGTCTTGCCGAGTCGGCAGCGACGGGGCTTGGGACAGTCGCAGGGTCGGCCGGCGCGTTCACCCCCTTCTTTGTGGGCCTGGGGGTGTTCTTCCCCATGCTGCTTCACGGCAACCTACGGTGGGACAGGGTGGGGACGTTCACGGCGATAGCATTCGCGGTCGGCGTCGGGCTTCCGGGGGATCTCCACTCTGCCGCCCTACGGACATGGTTCTCCCTGCTGGGGACTCTCGGGGTCCTCTTCGGCATCGCGGCCCAGCGCCGCCTGCGCGGGAGGGCGGCCGGGAGTCCCTCTGAGAAGTCTCTTGCCCAGACGGAGTCCCAGTTCCACCCTGATGCCCTGAGGAACGCCCTGACCATAGGAGCGGCCTCCGCCGTGGGGATCGCGGTAGGGCTCGCCCTGAATCTGCCGAGGGACTTCTGGATTGTGGTCACCATCATACTGACGGTGCAGCCCAGCTTCAATTCTACGCTCGTCTACACGTCGGGAATGGTGCTGGGAACCTTGGTGGGGGCGGTGATCGGGGCGGTTGCGGTAGTCTACGCTCCAGGCCTCTTCCCCCAACTGTTCTTCCTCGTGGCCTTCGCGGTGTTCATGTTCGCGACCAGGGGGGTGAACACGGCCCTGGTGCAGGTCTTCCTCGCCCCCTTCGTGATAGTGTTGCTGGACTTGATCTATGGGCACCAGGCGAACTTCCCGGAGGCCAGGGTCCTGGACGTGGCCATCGGAGGGGTAATCTCGGTCGCGACCGTGTACGTTCTCGGGCTGTATGTCATCCGGAGATACTGGAAGAAGCCCGCCGGTGTGGCGCGCGAGGCTTCCAGCAGAACAGGTGGGGGAATCCTTAAAGAATGAAGAAGGGCGCTTCGTCCTATGCGCAAAGGCATCGTCGTCGCTGGCGCGGTCATCCTAATCATCGGCGCAGCGGCGCTAGGCGCCGGGTTCTATCTGCTGGTTGACCAGGCCGGGATTGCAAACCTGGGGGTTTCTGCGCAGAAGACGACGGTGGTCCTCCCTCCTGGCTCCAGCCAGAGCATGGGGACGACCCAGCCTGGAACCATAACGATAGTGGCCTACACCGACAACACAAGCGCGCCCCTCCAGGTGTCGTCAGGAGGGACCGTCCCGAGCACAAGGACGGTGACCAAGGGCGGGGAGACCGACTACGTTACAATCTTCACCTCCGTCGGCTCAAACTCCAGCTCCGGGCAAGTGGTCATGCTCAACAATCAGACCAGGACAGTCTCCGTCCAGTATGCCTCTGTCCAGACGAGTCTCGGGGCCCTGGCTTTCGGCGGCCTGGCGTTGCTCGGCGGAGGGCTCCTCTTCATAGTCGGGGTCATCGTCCTGATAGTGGGCCTGGTGATGAAGCGGCGCAACCCGCCTGTCCCTAACCCGACAGGCCAGCCTTAGCCTCCCCTCCCTACCGAGTGATTTCTTTTCACACGCGGCTGCACGTCCTGCAGTCGTAATGTTGTAGTCGGTCTGCGCAACTCCAGCGACGAATTCGTGCGAGCGTTCTGCGATGTCCACCCCGTTCCTGGTGCTCAGGAAGATGAGCCGGCAGGCTAGCCTGAACATGGCCCGTCAGTCGACGCCGGGTCGTTGTAAGGGAGGAACTGGGCACGAATTCTAATGCTCATCGGCGGCGTCCTCGACATACTCTCACTGGTGGGTATCATCTGGGGGGTCATTGTCTTGTGGTACTTTACAAAGCCCAGAGTGGTGGCCTACTTCAAACAACCAAAGTGACCAGAGTTGCATAACCCGAGGTCAGTCGACCTCGTCTCCGGTGCCAGCCAACAGGCAGGAAGTCACTGGCCGAGCCCGAGGGTGAAACGGGGACTGTTCAGGGCTCCTCGCACATCTGCCCGACCCCCCTGTCCCACTTCGACTAGGCCCTGCTGTAGATCATCCGAAGTGAGTCGAGCTGGTTCTCGACAGGGACTTTGCCGTCGGGGCTGGTCGTGACGACCATGTAGCCGACCCCTAGGCTGGCGAGCTCCTCGATTATCCTACTGTTCTCCTTCCTGTTGCCTGAGAACATCACCCTCTTCTCCCCCTGGGGCCCGACGAAATCGGACGTGTCACTCCTTGAGTCGATGCCGATGCGTACGCAGATATCCTTCTTCTCGCCTCCAGGGATGCTCTTGAACTTGGCGACCGCCCTCTCGAACTGATCCAGGGGGGCGACGTTGGGGTGCCAGGCGTCGCCGAGGGCGATGGCGCGCTTCATGGCCGCCTCGCTCGCTCCCCCGACCCACATCGTGAGCCTTTCCTGTACTGGCCTCGGCTCGAAGGCAGCGTCCTTGAAGCTCAAACGAGTATGCCTGCCGTCTTCGAACTTGGTCTCGCCACTCCACAGGGCCCTGATCAATTTCATCGATTCGTCGACCCTCCTTCCTCTGTCATGAAACGACGTTCCGAGGCTCGAGAACTCTTTCTCATTCCAACCGGCGCCCATGGCCAGCATCACCCTGCCTGAGCTCAGGTTGTCTACTGTCGCGAGCTGCTTGGCCGCAATGACGGGGTTCCTCATGGCTATGATTAGCGAGGATATGCCAAGCTTCACCCTCTCGGTCACGGGGGCGAGGTAGGCCATACAAGTGAGGGACTCGAGGATTCGCTCGTAGGGGGTCCCGGAGTTCTTCGGCATCAGGATGTGGTCGGTCAGCCACACAGAGTCATAGCCTAGCGTCTCTGCCTCGAGCGCGACCATCCGGAGGTCCTTGGCAGAGTAGTTCCCATAGTTGGGGAGACATACGCCGAATTTCATCGGGCCCAGTGAGGCTCAACCGCATAAAACGTTACCTGCAGGCTAGCAGGCCGATGCCAGTGCCTGTCTGCTCGACGCCGAGACGTGACCCGGTTGGCTGGCAGGGTTTCCAGCGCCGTCGTTAGAGTTGAGAGGCTTTTGCCTCCTGCCCCGCTGTTTTCTCCCTTTTCCACGACCGGGAACCGTTCGAAGAGCACGAACAGAACCCTCTGACATCCGCTCTGGCCGCATCCGCTCTGAGGTCGCTATCTGTGCGATAGGGCTCATGTCCGAGTTGCCCTCGCGACGCGCCCTTCGATCTCCACACGTGGCGAACGTGCCCTCCTTGCACGGATTCTATCTTCCGAGGGGCTTCACTTTGGGTGCCTGCTAGATCTTCAACCGATGTCGGCACTGGAGGCACTTCGTCTCTCCGGTCTTCCTATCCTGGAAAGTGTTGTTCATCTGGCAATCGCATCGACACTTTCCCAAGAGGGTGGCACAACTCTTGCACATACCAAATCCGAAGGTGTTCGACGACCACTAGATACCCTTTCGCCGGCTGGATTAGTCTGGTCACTGGCGCCGGGCAAGCGCGTCATCAATCATCTTCGCAGCCGCTTCTTTGTCCTCGACTTCGAAGACGATTTTCTTGTAGACCTCGTGGTCCAGGCCTACCGTGATGCACTTGTCGGGGTCGTGCATCTCAAAGAACATGCACCCCTCGCCTGAAAGAAACCGCCCGTCTTTCACGACGCCCGGAAGGTTCGCACCGCCAACTTTGACCTGCCTGAGAAACGCCCACCCTGGGTCGTCCGTCGAGACCGACTGCACGTGTTCCAGAGGGACGGAGATGCTCCTCTTGATGGAGAGTATCTCGTCGACGCCGTGAATCTCGAAGACCAACTGATCCCCATCTATCCTGATTGTGCCGGACACGCCGCCATCGCCTGACACTGCACACGCAGCGC
>JAFLZE010000095.1 GCA_029785685.1 Nitrososphaerota archaeon
GAAGAATTCGACGACCTTCTTGATGAAAGGAAGGCTAGCCATTCACCGCTAGATGACGAATCTTGTGTCAGCGCGTGGGGTCGCTTAATAGCTACCACAAGCTCTTAGAATGATGTGGCTGACAAGAAGAGAGGCCCCAATCCCAAGTCGCCCAAGGATCCAGCTGAGAGTTCCGCGAAGGTTGGAGAAATACGAGGGACAATTGGTTCTGAAGCGAATAGCCTGGAGAAAGAGAATGAAGAAGCCAGTAAATACATAGAGGCCGCCCAGAATCAAATCGAAGCCGAAGCTCAGGCAGTGAATAACGTCCTTGAGAAGGCCCAGGCGGCCACACCTCAGAACGATAACTACAGGTAGAAGCCCGAACTACCTCATAATCTGTCACCTCGAGGGGCATCTCGACTGCTCACACCTCCTTTCATGCCACGCTTGGAGTCGGGATTTCCCGCCCATAATCCCCAATATCACGATATTCACCCAGGGGGTGTGGCGATATATCACCCCCAAATGCAAGGGGTACAGGGCTCGTAATGATCGAAGCTAAGGCTCGATAGCCGAATACCTCTGATCCTCATGGGAAGTGGGATAGATGCAGCCTTGCTTTTCCAAGGCATCCATAGAGTCGTTGAAAATGCGGTCAGAGATCTTCGAGAACTCCTCGCGAACCTCCCCTCGAGAGGACTTTGGATGTCTTCGGATGTACCGGTAGAGTTTAGTCGCTGAAGGACCAATCTTTTGAGCTCTCACTTCGGGTGGTACTCCTGGGCCGAATGTCTTTCCCTTCTCCGCCCACATGTCGAACATGACCTCCCGTGCATTGACGAACTCGTCTAGTGCGTCCCTTGCGTGTTCTTCTTTCACGATATCGGATCCGTCAGTCCTGGCCATTGCCCGTGCAATCGACTCGACTGAACGAGCGCTCCCATAGACAGAGTCAAAGCTCACCAGCCCGCTGAAACCCTGACTATCATACTCGCGTTGAAGCTTCAGCAGACCTCGATTGATGATCTCAAGGAATGCTTCACTCCGATTGTTCTCGATGCGGGGGCGATTCATATGAGTGGAGATGAAGTAGAGCGCCAGATCACGGTCAAACCCCCCGCTTCTCCCGCTGCCCGCCAGATCGTCATCCGTAAGGGTGGGAAAGTCAGCTTGCCTGATCCAGACTTCGTCAAGGCTCTTCGGAACTGCCGAACTGGCTGCGAAACCTACGCTGGTCTCTCGGAGGGTAGGGCCATCTGATGCACGGAGCAAGAGTTGCCCTTCCTTCACCGGGTCCCAGCTCGCCTCGGATGCGTTGTGGATGCTCCACGGGAACGGTGAAATCAGGAGCTCCCCTGCTCCCGCTACCCTGATCTTGACCCGGTTGTCACCAGTAAGGTCTCTAGGAATGTATTGCTGCAACTCCCTCAGAAGCCAATAGTTTGAACTGGAGTAGGCCTCCTTCAGTGGCATCAAAGCGGCGGCCAACCCTCCTCCTCGCCTAAGCTCACCTGGGGAACTAGTCAGCGAATACAGGATGTTCCGTGACAATTGCAATGGCGCATCTACAAAGGGCGCCATCAGCCTGTCTGCAGCGTCCTTCAGAGAGAGACCAGGGCTCAGACCCTCTGTGGGAAGCCTCACGACCTCACAGTCGGTGACGTCCAAGACATTTGCTGAGACCCTTCTCGCACCCGACTTCGGCAACACCCTCACCCCCTTTACATGGACAAATGCGTACTCGACAGGGAGTGTTCTCAACCCGTCACCATTGCATATGACGCCATAGTCGTAACCCAATGTGGGGCGAAGGAGGAACTTCCGATCACCCATCCTGCTTACGAAGCCTTCAACCTCAACGGTGGAGGGAGACTTCGAAGCAGAGATAGACTCTAAGAACCGCTTGATGAGAGTATGCTCGATGCTGGCGTACTCGTCGAACCGCCTTCGTCTCGCGATGCCCCGCCAGGTGAACGCCTCCTTCAGGACTTCCCTTTCACGGGCGAACCAGTCCAGAAAGTCCGACAACGCCCCTTATTTCATGAGTTCACTGATTTAAGCACCGGGCTCCGGTGTCACTTGGGGGTCGGAGCGCTTGGAGAGACATGCAAGTCTGGCGATGGTGATACAGGTTTCCTTGCTACGCCCGTTTGGCCGAGGGCAATTCAAGGAGTAGAGATGCCTGACCTTGAACTTGTAGAGAGACCCCTGCCGCTACCAGTGGTGGGCCCATGGGTTTACCCATGCGCCGAGTGGCTCGCTAGTCTGACCTGACTTCGGCTTCGACAGATCTATGGGAAGACTCGAAGAGGACCTTCACGTCATTCCTTCTCCATGCTCCGATTCCAACAATTGCTACAACGAGAACGACGTATTCCACTTGGGACGCAGCAGCGGCTGAGATAGAACCTACTGACACGGTAGCTTGAAAGGCCCACAACATGTCATTTATGGAGAGCTTGACGAATGCGTCGAGCCGTTTCTTGTTGAATATCGGGGTGTAGATTCCCAAAAGACTCCCCGCGGGTATGGCGAAAATGTATAGAGCAGTTACAGCCAGAGTGAAGGGTGCCGAGTATCCGAAGAACACTAAGCCAGAAGTTAGTCCGCCAAGGAGAAGGCCTGCCAGAACCATGGCGTACTCTTGTTTCTCCTTGAATGACAACCCAAAGTAGTAGCCAAGCATGAATAGCCCGAGTCCTAGCTGTATCTCCACTTGTGCGGGGAAGAGGGTGGTCAAACCGCCAAGAGCTTGTACTGTCAATATCCAACTCATCGACATTATGACAATGGCTAGGAACAGACCCAGTAGGAGCGGGCCTAACCACGGGAATCGCTCAGAGACGACAGGCAGTCTCAAGTTGGCAGTAGAATAATCGCTCAAGCATTCTTAGATAAACGTTCATCCTTTCAATGAATACCCATGGAGCGATATCGATTCAGGTTTGCTTCAGCTCTTGGTGGTACCTCTTCCATCTTGGCTGCTTCGAATACACCGGTTGAGAGGCTAGAAGCGAACATAAGCAGCCTTGGCGCTTCTTTCACCAACGATGCGTGAGGGGTATAGTCCTCAGCCTTCTGTGCAACCCATTGAAGCAACGTCGCTAGATCCCGGTTCTCAAACAGGAGTCTCATTGTCGCTTTTCCCTCCGACGATACGCCCGAGTGGACATCATTAGCCAAGACATCCCGTGTCGAACGCCAGCACAACCCCTGTCCAAAGCGCTCCATGTAAGAGCAAACGGGTCGCCAGAGAATGGTCAACGGGGGTTAACTGACCGGGTTTAGCTGAGGCGCCTGCAGGTGTGTTTTCAGGAGATGCTGACATGCAGCAACACACCACTATCTTGAGCTATGACAACGATCCCGAAGGAATCGGCTTTGTCTTGATTGTCTTCCACCTACACCGTTGAGGATGAATTTTGACGACTTTGAGATCAATCTCAGGAGTCCAGCAAGTCCATACTTCATAGTAAGCGACACTGCCTTCGGAACTGAACTCCTCTCGTCTCCTGAACTTCGTTCCGCATACCTTGCACACGCCCCATGGCATTTCTTCTTCTGAATCTTCAAGCTCTGAATTTTCAAAGGCACCGGCCTTTAATCCGAATTCCATTACCACTGTCGTGCTGCATCGTGGACAGTTGTCAATTTCACCGTCAACTTCACCGTTGGCATTTTCTTCCATCCAGCTCAACGGCTCCGCCCCCTTGACATCAGCTTCTGCGCTGAGGAGACTCTTTCAATTCCCTCTGACTTAATCCGGTCAAGGAGAATCGCAGCTGGTTCGTCGCTTGGGTCTTGAGGGACTAGCTCGCCTCTGAAAGCTTTGGCGAGGCTCGCCTGCTCAATCTCTCTTATCTTCCCCATACCCTCAAGAACGGTGCTCTCAACTTCGTCCGAATGGGCGAAGAGTTCCTGAATCTTGGCTGCGATGCGAATCTGCTCTCCTATTGGTGCTAGTGGGAAGGGAAACTTCTTGATGACTTCGGCATTTATGTTCTGCTGAGTTATAGCGTGTGAGCCCGTCCCGAGAAGTCGCTGGCCGTCAGGAGAAAGAAGATAGTATAGCGCGTAGCGAGGGTCGACTCTCTTGGCCATGAGCCTTACCCTGATTATGTAAGCACTGGGTATTGCGGACTGGTCCACGCCTTCGAAGATAGCACACTTTCCGATGCTTCCGCTTCTGGTGATTAGGATATCTCCACTCTTCAGGCCGAAGTTTTCTTTCTGCTTCTGGTTGAGCTTGACCCTTGGTGGGTCTTTCAGAATTATGTTACCGAAATCATCCATATCGGTCGTCCGGATGGTCATCGTCCCCATTGTTGTGTATTCGTCCTTGCCGAAGCGCGGCCCATAGAGGGTACCCTCTATCTCTCGACCAAAAGAGGTCCAAGCCCAATTCTTGGGAAGGGGGTAGGGGTGAAGTGTCGGGGTGTCTCTTGGTTTGTTTCCGCTCCCTGAATCAGTCAGTTCCAGAGGCTTTGAGAAGTGACCGTCCGCAGAATCATGAGCTGCAAGTTCTCCACGGAACGCCTTCGCCCAGACAGACTGGCGGAACTGACGCATCAATAACGGAACTCTCTGAACAGCGAGTTTTGCAGTCCGCAAATCTTGATGGAGTTTCTTGATCTTGTCAGCAATTCGTTCTTGCTCCTTAGATGGTGGAACAGGGATGCGTATCGACAGAAGATCTTCTACCGCAAGCCTGGGAAGCTGTATTCCCCGCATCCGCT
>JAFLZE010000096.1 GCA_029785685.1 Nitrososphaerota archaeon
CGATCCTCTTCGCCTTTTCGTACTTCTCACGGTTGCGAGACTGCTGAATGTCGGAGCTCTCGTGGGGCCAGACGTACTTCTCCTTCCCGGTGAGCTTGTCGATCCACCGCGCCACCCAGATCGACTCGTGGTCGTGGACTATCTCGCCGAAGCTGCCGAACTCGGTTGTCAGCTCCTTGACGGACTCGTCGAGGTTGAGCGTGACGTCCTGGGCAGTCACCCGCGGCTTCCAGCTCCCCCTGAGCGGGTGCTGCCCGCGCCCCATGAACAGCCCGGGGGGCTCGGCGAGGTAGTTCGCGAGGTCTATCTCCTTCCCGTCGAGGACCGCCTTGCCGTACTTCGCTCTAAGCGCCTCCCTCTTCTCCTTGCGGGCCTCGGCGAGGGCCTTCTTCTCCTCCTTGCTCATCGCCTCCTTCTCCGCCCTCTCCTTGTCGACGAACCTGTAGAACTGCGCGAGGTCGATCTCTTCGAACTTGGCCTTGTTGGCCGGGGGCGGAAGCTGCTCGACGAAGTACTTCATGAAGTTCGAGCGGAAGACGGGGTCCTGGACGTAGGGCGTGTCCTTCTTCTTTGCGAACTGGTACGCCATCTCCTCCGCGAGAGGGGAGAGCCTGACCTCCTGGCCCATGTACCGGATCGAAAGACCCTTCGGGACGTAGGGGTCAGGGAAGGCGATCCCGTTGTGGGTGAACGTCTTCCAGACGGGCATCCGTGCCGAGTCGGAAACAGGCGTTTAAAAACAGGACAGCGCGGAAGGCGGCCAACTTCCGTCCGGGGGCGGTCGCGGTAAAATAGCAGGGTTGGGCATGCGCGGGTGGCGGGCCCGTAGCTCAGTTCCCAGAGATGGGAGGGTAGGCAGGATAGAGCATCGGGCTTTTAACCCGAGGGTCAGGCCGAAGCCCCCTATGCGGGTTCGAATCCCGTCGGGCCCGCCTCCCCCCGGGTCCGGAACCTGCCGTTAAATGGGGAAAAGAACCGCTTCGTCATGGTCGAAGGGCAGCGAAGGAGGACGTCGAAGTACGCCCACCTGCTCGAGGAGGACCCGGCCTTCAGGGCCTGGCTCGCGAACGTCGTGAGAGGCTCGCACAACACGGGCGCGCACTACTTCCTACGCATGGGCTTCCTCTGCGACGAGGTCTACCACATCCCGCCCTCCGGGATCGCGGCGATGAACAGGGTGGAGCTGATGACCTTCGTCTCGAACGTCATTTCGGAGCTGGAGGAGCGCGGGGCCGTCGGGAGCACAATCAACTCCTACGTGAAGGCGGTAAAGTCTTGGGCGCGCTTCAACGGCACGAAGCTCGACGAGAAGGTGAACGTCCCCGAGAGCGAGAACATGTACGCCGGGGAGGTCGTCCCGAGGCCTGAGGAGGTCCAGACCCTCCTGGACCACGCGCCCTTGAGAGTGAAGGTCGCCGTCTCCCTCATGGCCTTCGCAGGCCTCCGCCCGGGGACGATAGGGGATTCCCGCGGAACGGACGGGCTGAAGGTGAAGGACCTGCCCGAGATGGAGGTCAGGGACGGCAGGGTCGCGTTCTCGAAGATCCCGACGCTCATCACCGTGAGGAAGAAGATATCGAAGATACGCAAGCCCTACGACACCTTCGCGCCGGCGCAGGCCCGCGAGTACATCCGCCAGTACCTCGAGGACAGGATGCGGGCGGGCGAGGCGGTCACGCCGGAGACGGCCGTCGTGACGGTGAGCGAGTTCAACGCCAGGACGCCACGCAGCGGCGCGGCTTCAGGCCTTGTGACGGGCGCGGCTGCTTTCTGAAAATACCAGTACGTGAAGTAGCACTCGGCACAAAGCGGGGGCTATTTCTGGCCGCCGGCTGTCCGCACAGCTCGCATCGCAATATCATGCGACTAGACCCTGCTGGTTCGGTCGGCTTGATTGCTTAAACGGGCTTTGGTGTCGCCTCCAAATTCCCCTTTCGAACCCTGAGGCTGCGCTCGGATGCAGACGTGAAGTAAACATAGCACCATGCTCGAATGCATCGGCCAGGCTGCTCTGCTCTTGTTCCCCGTTACAAGACCACTCGAAGACGGATGGAGGAATTGCTAGAGATGTCGACTTCTCAACCTCCGGGAGGGTCAGAGACAGCAGAGGAGCTGTACGAATGGGCCTACGACAGCGTTCAGAGCAGGTGGGTCAAGATAACTGCAAAGAATAGCCAGGGGAGAAGGTGCGGCCGATGTGGATGCCCTTGCCCGTGTACATGCGCGGATTGTCTGTATCAGTGTTGCTCGGAATAAGTACAAACCAGCGCGACGGCACTAGCCCGGACCTGAGCAGAACCGGTTGGCTACGGCATGACAACGTTGGCTAACCCGAGTCAGGGAAGGAGCAGTACGAGGCTCGGGTTGGAGCACAAGCATCCGGGCGGCCTTTGCAAGAAGTGCGGCTGCAGATTGTCCCTGCTGGTGCCTCTGTCTCGGAGGATGCCTGCTCAGACAAGTGAAGAGCCACGGGACACGAGCCGTGGTCCCGCAGCGAATCTTGGTCAGGACGTCGTCGTAAGGGTGAGCGTGGAGCTCACGTGCTTGAGGGAGCGAATCCTGGAGAACAGGATCTCCTTGAGCTTCTGGTCTGATTCGGCCTCGACCTCGACAATCATGTCGTAGACGCCGTAGACCTGGTAGACCCCGACGATCCCTTCCACCTTCTTCAGCTCTGACTGCAGCTCGGCCTCCGAACCCAAGTCAGTGTTGACCATGACGAAGGCCCTCCTCATCGGTTGCGTTCTGCGCTGAGATGGCGTAAATAGTTTCGTCCTCAAGAGTTCCGCCGACCGAATCAGCAGGCAAAGCCATCACTGGCCGTGTCTGGATTCTATCTGAGCTGAGATTTTATCCCGCGCAGCCGAGCCTCGTCGTCTCCGAGCAGCGATTCGAGCGCGAGCAGCGCGAGTTCTCTGGTTTCCCTCTGCTCGGCGAGGTTTTCATCATTGTATTTCAAGAATGGGATGATGCGAGTCACCACGGACTTGTCGTTCTGCTTGCCGAGGGAGATGAGAGCGCTCTGGACGACGAGATAGTTCGGGTACTTTAGCAGCCTGAGCAAGAGAGGAATGAGCCTCCTGTCTTGGATTTCTTCCATGGCTTCGGCGGCGTCACCGACCGCGAATGTCTGGTCGTAATTCTTCTCTACAAACCTGATCATGGCAGGGACGGCGGAACTCGCAAATTTTCGGAGCCATCTGATGCATGTCATGTCGCTGCCGTCGTCAAGTTCTGCATCGTTGTACGCCAAGAGGATCCTCAGGATGAGCTCCGAGGATTGATTCCCTCCAATGCGACCAAGAATCTCCGTGACGTACTCGATGTAGTACCGACCCTCCTTCTCACTCTCATACCTCTCAACGAGCTGGATTAGCGCCGGCATGGCCGAGTCCTTTCGTCGGACAAGTTCTTCAATCGCACCCTTCGGCTCGACCAGTGCCTCCCTCCCGCTGTACACCGCTTCCCGGTCATTGACGAGAAGCGACTCCACCAGTGGAGCGGTACTCTCGTTCAACTTGGCATCTCCCAGCCCCTCGGCGGGGCTAACTCGATATAACCATCACCACCAACGGTTTGCTCGTTCATCAAGGAGAAGGGGATCGAGGCATTCGTCTCCGAGGAGAAGGGAGCCCGCGTTGTCCTCTCGGACGACAACAAGACAGAGACGAACCTCTCCGAGTGGGCGAAGACCATCCCGCGGGAGAGCTTCGAGCCGATCGAGGTGCGCACTGCCATCCCCGGTGAGAAGAGTACGTTCTACGCGTACTGCACCTCCGTGAGGGTGAAACACCTCGACGGGAAGAAGGTCAAGGTCGTGGTCTCCTACAGGAACGAGAAGCTCGACGACAGGCAAGGACCATCCTTCTACGTCACGAACATGAGGTTCTGGGAGTCGAAGAAGGTGCTCCAGACCCTGGCGATGCGCTGGCCGATCGAGTGTTTCCATCGTGACGCGAAGCAGAGCCTTGGGCTCGAGGACTACCAGGTCAGGAAGGTCAGAGGCGTCAAGCGCCACGTAGCGATGGTCTTCTTCGCCTATGTCCTCCTGTAGCTCGGCTCTGGCTTCGAGAGGATCATGGGGAACATCAAGGCCAATCTACGAACGATTGGCTCGAGGTGCAGGCTCGCCGGGACTGAGGTGCTCAGCTCCCTGATCAGGTTCGTGGTGAAGATGGCCCACAAAGACATGGACGCCAGGAAGATAATGGACCTGCTCACGAAGCCGCTCGAGAGTTCGGGATACTGGCGCTAGAACAGAATGCCAAACTTCAGTCTAACTCGCCCAGGACTTCCAGCGGATCGTCATCGCTAGCCGCTCGCGACTGCACTGCACGTGCCGTTCGGGTAGAACCTTACTCTCCATCCGTTCGCGTTGAGTCCCTTGTGTTAGTGGAACTACCTTCTTTCAACTGGACAAACCTCTCATCTATCGACGACAGAAAGGCTCCAGACAGCCAAACCATTTTTCAGGCATTTTTGACGAGGGACCCTACTGGAACCAGCAGGGGGTTTCATTGAAATGGATAACCAACCCGCGCCTCACCACTGCGCGAGTCCCGGATCGATGATGCCGAGTTTTGTTCATGGTGGTTTGTAAACAAGGAATGGGATACACTGGGGAGGCTGCCAACACTCGACAAAGGGTTAAGATAGCGTCAGAGAGTATCTCCATCGGAAAATTTCCTTTGACGTGGTATCTGAGTTCCTCCT
>JAFLZE010000097.1 GCA_029785685.1 Nitrososphaerota archaeon
TGGCCCCATTCCAGATCATCACAGATAGGAGTTGGAGGTAGAACCCGTAGGCGAACCAGAGAACGGTGCCTCCGAGAGCGAAAAGATTGAAGGTTAGACTGATCTCGTGGGCGTCCTTGAGCTTCCAGACCCTGAAGACCTGGGGGACATAACCGGTCGCGACCATGAACCCCGCCGCTAGGCCGACGAGTTCGATGTTGGAGACCAATCGGTGGAGCGCTCCCAGGTCGAGCCAAAAACATTAGGGTTCGGGAAAGTGATGTTCGACCGCGCGAACTGGAGCAAGTGACGGTCGGTGGCCCCGGCTGTGGGGCTCCTTGTTTTCGGTCTGTTTGACTGACTCGGCCCCCAAGTTGCGCTTTCTCTTCCGCTCGGAGTGGCCGGGGTTTTCCTGTTTTTCCTCAGATGGCTTGGCGAAGTACCCCACGTCAGCCACAACCGTCTGAGGAAATATGTTTTCAACCCAAGCCATGGCAGTTGTCTTCATTGGAGCTCTCAACGCAGGGACGGAACCTCGCCGCTGCAGTCGTCGGCGGACTCGTGGTCGGGACAGTCCTGACCTTTGTGACAGTGGACGGCGTTCCCCTGACCTTACTTCTCCTTCAGTACAATGGGCTGGTGGTGGCGGGGTGGGTCTGGCAGCTGGCCACCTCGATAGTCGTAGCGCCCCCGACATGGCAGGGTGCGATCGACGTGGGGTTCAACGCCATGGCGCTGCTCTGGCTCGACGGGTTCTTTTCTCTGACATATAGCAGGAACCAGTACTACGGCGTCTTCTTCTTGACCGCCATTGCGGGGAACATCGCGAGTCTGGCCAACGGGCCAAGGGAGCTCAGCTTCGGAGCTTCGGGCGGGATTTTCGGCCTTCTTGCGGGAGTCATAACATTCGACTTGGCCACAAACCGGAGGCTCAATCTCGCTCTCGTAGCTTGGTTCACAGTCGTCTTCGTCTTCAGCAGTTTTCTTTTCGCACGCGTGGACTGGCTCGCCCACGCCGGAGGGGCGCTTGTCGGCCTGGCGCTAGGATACGCAGTGGGGGTTCGCAGAAGGTTGGAAGAAGCGAGTTCTCGGTAGCCAGCGCTGCTGAGGGTTGGCCGCCCTTTCTCCGAGGTCAAGCTCTTACCGGTTTAGACATGGGATCCTGCATTCGCTAGTGCCTTGTCGATTGTTTCTATCGTAACCCTCTGGCAAGTAGCCCGGCGTCGAACGTTTCGCAGCCCGCTTCTCACGGTCGCCTGTCGGAGAACGATGCCGTTCGGCCAGTTGGGTGTTTGAATGTCCTGCCTTCGACTGGGCGACGGTGCCTGGAGGCCGGAAGACCCGAGGTTGCGCCCGGCAAACAATGTCCTCTGGCCGAAGCCGAGGGGTAGGTTCTCCGACATCTGTACTGTCATCCGGACGGTTGCGTTCTGGAGGGCGGTGTATATCATCAAGGATTCGTAGAAGGAGTTCGCTGCCATGGGCTTGCTTTGGTTTTCCTCTATCGCCCGATTAGGCCCCGAGGGTGCTCGCCGTCAGCATATCTCGTCGTGAACCCCAGATGTCCTGGTAGGAGTTGAGCCTCCAGCTGACCTCCGCCACTAGTTCGTGAAATACTCCTGGCTCGGGCTGCATCTCGAAAAGACAGCCATCCTCATGCTGGGCCTGCTGGCTGGCCCTTCGTTCCTGAACCCGAGACCCAGAGCTTTCCCTCCCAAAAGGGTAGTCGCCAACAGCACCATTGATCCCACGTGGTGTTGGACGAAGGGAAGTGTGAGGGCTCGGGGAGGTTGGCATCGAGGTTGTAGGGAGGATGAATCGTCAGGAGGGACTTCGTCAAGAGGTTATCGTCTGTATGAGTTCGCTCTCCGAACCGCACAGCTTCGAGTCCACCAGGGATTGCTCGATCATCAGGTTGACCCGACTCCCGAGGTCCCCCAGTGTCCGTGTGTCCGTCCGCATCCCAAACACCGGCTTGTATTTCGAATATGCATAGCCGCAGTCCCACCCGAGCTCGCTGTTACAGTCAGAGCCTTCCAGTAGGGCGACTACTGCGTCACATTCGTTCAGGGAACGAACCTTCTCCCTGAAAGGGGCCGGCCAGACATCTTCTCGGCCCGACAGGATACTCTCCCCGACGCCTTTTGCCCCTGGAGGAAACGTGACGTCGAAACCTAGTGTAGAGAGGATTTGGTTGAGTTCTTTGGCGGACCTCCACTCTGCGGCCGTGAAATGTGGGGCTGTAAGGTGCACCTTGTGTATGCTTCTCCGCGAGGGAGGAGGTGTGTAGAAGGTCCTGGCAACACCCGACTTGCTAATCCGTTCTATGGCCCGGGACGCCTGGCTCCGAAGGGCATCAAAATCGCCACAGACCTTGCTTTCAAACAGACATTCCTTCAGAAAGGGATTAAGCGGGCCACGGATGTCCGTCCTCATGCACAAGATGAGTTTGTCCCTCGCGTAACCGTATCCCGTCTCCCAGGCCGTCCCCGAACTCACTTCACCAGCCGCGCCTTCACCAAGCATGACGATCCCCTGAGAGACATCGACACCCTCTCTGTCAGAGACGAAGACCGCCTTCCGCAGGTCACCCCCCGGAGGGTTGGCCCGCAGCACCCCCTCGGACTCCCGTCCTGGGTTGTAGACTCGGGCGCCGGCCTCGCTGAGAAGGGACTCAACCTGCTCATCCCACCATCTTCCCTGGGCGGTGAACAAGCCACCTCCGTTCAGGTAGAACCTGGTCTTGCTTGGCACCGACGGTTCGCGATTCGAAGATTATTTCAGGATTGTCGTTCTTCGCCGCGGCGCTCGCTTTTTCTATGGCCCGGAGTCGGTTTCTCGGAGATGCAGTTCGAAGAGACGAAGGAGTTCGAAGGAGACGCGGCAGAAGTCTGGAAGAGGGCTTCTGCCGTCACCGATATTCCGAAGTACTGGCATGGGACTCGGACGCTTGAGGTTACGGGCGAGAGCCGAGGCGCGGTGCACGTCAAGATTAGGTTCGCATTCGGCGGATCAGGAGAGGCAGACATCTCCACTGACGAAGCGAAGCGGGTGCTCACAATCGATTACACATCAGGCCCATTCGTAGGGAAGCAGACGGTCGAAGTAGCCGACAGAAAAGTGGTCGCCGTGTGGGATGTGAAGTTCAGGGGAGCCTTTCGCCTCATGTCGAGATGGAATGAAAACCACTTCAAGTCGGGAACGGCGCATGCTTTGGAGAGGCTTACGGATTCTGGGAACTGGGCCTCATAGTCGACCCACTGCGTTCCCCATGAAGTCGTGTGCTGATCGTATGGATACCTTCACCAAGGACCTGCCCTGTTCAAGAACGAAACGCCCAACGCTTAATATCCAACCCGGAAGAGCCTCCGCGAAGGCTGCCATCGATTGTTCCTGGCCAAAAGCGCGAGCACAACCGAGTGGAGAGCCATCTCCGCTGCCGTCAAGACCCTGGTCGAGGAGGCAACCTTCGAGGCGACAAGTGAGGGTTTGACCTTCAGGGCCATGGACCCATCTCATGTAGCTCTGGTCGACCTCACCTTACCTAACTCGTCTTTTTCCTCTTACTCTTGCCAGAAACCCACTAAGTTCAGCGTCAGGGTCGAGGACCTAGTGAAACTTGTCGGAAGAGGGGATCCTAAAGACAGCCTCGAGATTCGCGATACTGAAGAAGACAGCCTGGCTTTCACCTTTCAGAATGGGTACAAGCGCGAGTTCACTATCCATCTGATAGAAAGCACTGCTGCCTCCGCCCCTCTGCCAAAGCTCGAGTTGGAGACGAAAGCCACGCTCACGAAGTCGATATTAGACAAAGTCCTCGCAGACATGTCCGTGGTGGCCGATCAGGTCACGATTCAGGCGACGAAGGACAGACTCACCTTCAGTGGCAAATCTGACATTGGAAAGGCCGACGTGTCTTTGAACAAGAGCGATGCAGACGTGCTGAAACTCGAGTCCGCCGCAGACAGCAAAGCCTCGTTCAGTATCGAATACATTCAAAGCATCTTGAAAGCACTTTCCAGTGTAGCAGACACCGTAGACTTGGCGTACAGCTCGAAGAAACCGCTCGTGCTGACCTTCGCCCTCAATTCACAAGGAGCTAAGCTTCTTTTCTATCTGGCTCCTAGGGTTAGCAGCGACTAACCACCAGTTGAAGCGCCTCGCTACGGCTTGACCCTTCATGCCTAGATTCTTTTGGCTGCCGTCCAGCCGCTTGGGAGATTAGATTTCGGGCTGGGATGGCGTTGTCTTCACGATCCCTTCGCTGAATCCCAGCTCGTGTGGTCAGACAAGCCTCGGTGGAGGCCGGATGAAGGGTTTCTCTGCATCCTTCTGGTCAGGGCGTAGGCCCCGGCGACCGTCGCGGTCAAACCCGCTATCGCCAGAGTCGAGAACGAAAACTCAGGTATCCCATGGCCACTCGTGGTGCTCGCGGTCGAGTTGCTCGTCGTGGATGAGTTCGCGGTCGTGGTATGACTGGTCGTCGTCTGGCTCGACATAGAAGAGGTGCTAGTGGCAGCCGAGCTCGAGGTCGACGTCGTTGTCGAGGAGGTGGTGGTCGAGGAGGTGGTGGTCGAGGAGGTGGTGGTCGAGGAGGTGGTGGTCGAGGAGGTGGTGGTCGAGGAGGTGGTGGTCGAGGAGGTGGTGGTCGAGGAGGTGGTGGTCGAGGAGGTGGTGGTCGAGGAGGTGGTGGTCGAGGAGGTGGTGGT
>JAFLZE010000098.1 GCA_029785685.1 Nitrososphaerota archaeon
CCCCCTGAAAGAGACCCTCACCCCCACCCTCAGAACGAAAATAGGAACCCTCACCCCCCTTTTTGGCCTAAAAATGGGCTCTTTGGGGGGTGAGGGTAGGGGTGAGGGTCCTCTTCCGGGGGGTGAGGGTGAGGGGTGCTTCCCGAACGAAAAGGGGGTGAGGGGGGGGTGAGGGTACCCCCAGGGTCCACGGTCAGGATTTTAGACGCCGAGGCCGGAAGAGCGCCAAAGGGGGGTGAGGGTTCCTATTTTCGTTCTGAGGGTGGGGGTGAGGGTCTCTTTCAGGGGGCGAAACCCCCCCCGAACAGCTACCGGTTTCGGTGCCTGTTCGGGCCTGGGTCCGACTTCGGTAGCGGTTTCGGTGCTTATCCCGGTGCCCCCTCGACCGTGGGGAGGGGGAGCGAACAGGGCACCGACTGCCCCCCCTATCGTCGCTACCGTGGGGAGGGGGGGCGAAACGGGCCCCGACTTTACCCCCCTGGTTTCGCTACCGTGGAGACGGGCGGCGAACCCGGCCCCGAACGTACCTTCCGTTTTCACCACCGTGGGGAGCGGCCCCGACTGTACCGCAGGTGCATTTGGGCCCCGAAAAGGCGGCTATCCCCTTTCCCACGTTCCCTATAGTAAGAGACGTACCGGTACATCCCCCCGCCCACGGGGCCCTCCGGTGCATCCCCCCCGGCTGCCGGCTCGGCCCGCGCTCCCTCCCCGGGCCCCCTGCGGCCGCGTTGGTCTGGGTCCCCTGCACGGCCTGGAACGCTATCCGGGAAATCCCCCGCCTCCCCTCGGTCCCCCCTCGGACCCCCGGGAGCGGTTTCTCGGATATCCGAGGGGCTTTCCTCGGTTCAAGTGGAACCTGTTTTGCATCCGAGGGGAATCGAGGGCATCCGAGGCCTTCCCCGATCCGAGCGATCCCCCGTATATGGAAAGGGCCCCCAAAAAACGCCCACAGCCAAAATGCACACGCCAGGGCACACGTCCTCACACCCCCATGCAAACAAAGACACACGAAATGCACACGAAAAATCGTGTGTCAGAACAAGCCGGTCGTGCGCAGCACACGCGGCGCACACGCGGAGCACACGCGGCGCACACGAAACCCCCCTGTATGGTAAGGGGTCTACACACGGCGCGGAGGGCCGTCGCAAACCCGTGGCTTCGGCTGCCTTGGGAGGTAGACGCCCAACGAGGAGAGCGTCCCTCCCCTGCTGGACCAGCCGCCGGGCGCAGACCGAGCTTGGGGGCGCCTGACCATTGCCCCTTCCCGCCACGGTCGGGTCAGCGGGTGTCTGGCATCGCTGTCGGGGAGACCTCGAACAAGAAGCTGAGTCTCACCTGCGGGTCCAGGCTGTACGTGCGCCGGAGCGTCTCCGTGGTGCACGTCCACCTAGAGTCCACCAGTGTCGCGTTCCACGGCCTCCCTCAGGGCTTTCAGAGGGATCGCACCTCTCCCGAGGACGGAGTCATGGAACCTCCGCGCGTCGAACTTCGGCCCGAGCCTCCTCTGGGACTCGTTCCGGAGCTTGAGGATCTCCAGCTGTCCGGTCTTGTAGGCGAGCGCCTGGCCGGGCCAGGTGATGTACCTGTCCACCTCGTTGACGATGTTGTTCCTGGCCAGCGCTGTGTTCTCCGTCATGAACCGGATGGCTCGCTCCCTGCTCCAACCCATCGCGTGCATCCCGGTGTCCACGACGAGCCTGCAGGCTCTCCACGCGTCGTAGGAGAGGATGCCTAAGCGGCTGAGGTCTGAAGAATACAGCCCCATCTCGTCCGCGAGTCTCTCCGCATACAGCCCCCACCCTTCTATGAACGCGGTCACCCCGCTGTTCTTCCTGAACTCCGGGATGCCTTCCAACTCCTGTGCTATGGCGATCTGGAGGTGGTGCCCGGGGACCGACTCGTGGAAGGCGAGCGCCTCAGCCTCGTACCGCGGCCTGGTCCGAGGCTCGGAGGTGTTGATGTAATACCTCCCGGGCCTGGAGCCGTCGGCGGCTGGCTGCCGGTAGTATGCTATCGTCGAGTGCTTCTCCTCGTGCTCCTCCATCCTCACGACCTCGCAGGGGGTCTTCGGGAGTCGCCCGAACCACTTCGATATCGCCGCGTTCGCCCTTGAAAGCGCCGACTCGGCCGCCTCCTCGACTTCGTCCCTGCTGTCGAAGTACAGCGAAGGGTCTGTCCGCAGCCTGTCGAGCGTTTCCTTGAGCCCGGAGGCCCCGAAGACTTTCTTGCCGAGCCGCTCCATCTCCTCGTCAATCCTCTCCACCTCCTTGAGCCCGGTCAGGTGGACCTCCTCAGCGGCCAGGTCCAGCGAAGTGTGTACCCGGACGAGCTTCAGGTATGCCTCCTTCCCTCCGGAGATGTGCATGATGCCGGCTTTCTCCTCCGGCCTTGCCCTGGGGAGTATCTCCGCCTTCAGGAACTCGAGATACCCCGTGAACGCGGGCCTGGCCTGCCTCCTGACTGCAACTTCCAGCCCCGCCCTGAACTCGCGCCTCTGCTCCTCGGTCCAGTCGCCATGGGAGGTAGAAAGGGGTCTGAGGAGAGCCCATTCCCTGTCGGGCTTCGCCAGCAGGTCTGCCAGCTCATCCACCACCTTCTCCACTTCCTCTCTGACCGCTATCTTCCCTGCCAATCCCCCCGCCCTGAGGTTGGCTACGTGCTGAGCGAGGTAGGCTCCGATAGCCTGCCACCGCCTTACCATCGAGGTCCCCTCATCAAAGGTCCGGACCGACTGATACGACTCGACGTTCAGGAGCTCCACCTGGGGTCCGCCCAGAGGATCGACGACCCAGTCGTCGAGGCCGCATGAGAGATAGTCTGCCGCGGCGCTGGCGTCTACCATGAGCGCGGTCCTGGTGAGACGCTCCGCGGCTGACAGACCCTTCCCGGGGATGGCTTCGCATCTTCGTACCACCTCCTCATACTGCCTGCGGACCCGGTCCCTCCCTTCTGGTGTGATGTCTGGGAGCCTGTCGTCGAACCTGCGGTCGCCGAGGGCGGTCGCCGAAAGCGGCTCGTTAGACATCCTCTCCTCCCAGTAGCTCTTTGCGAGTCTCGAGAGGGCCTCGCGGGGGTCTTCTGGACGTTCCATCCCACGGCGGTCGCCTACATATCGGAGCGGGTCGCGGACCGGAAGCCTTCGGTGACTGAAAAGAAGGTCGAAGCCTTCAGAGATGAGATCTTCCAACCCATGGAGACGTTCAGGCTCGGACGGAACATGATCACGAAGGGGACAGTGTCCCCGTTCTACATCTATCCAAACCAGGGGGTCGTCCGCCTGGAGAAGATAATGGACGAGTACGTCGGAGGATGGGGCTCGTTCTACACCACCAACGAGGTGCTCCTGAACAGGGGGCTCGAGCTCCTCGAGATGCTGAAGGAGGACCTCGGCCACCTCGGAGCGGAGGACCTCCACCAGCTTCAGAGGGCGTGGGAGCTACACCACAGGGTGGTGACCGCAGAGGCCGTGCTCAGGCACACCCTGTTCAGGAAGGAGACGAGATGGCCCGGGTACTGCTACCGGTCGGACTACCCGGCGCTGGATGAGAAGAACTGGCATGTGTTCGTCAACTCCAGGTACGACCCCCGCGCCGGCGAGTGGTCGATGTTCTCCAGGCCGTACGTCCAGCTCGTGGCCGGGTGACCAGAGGTGGCAGGCGTGTCCGGGCCAGGGGAGCCGTATGGCGGGAAGCTTGTGGACCTCGTCGTCTCCGCGGGCGCGGCCGACTCCAAGATGAAGGAGGCGGAGGAGCTCACGAAGGTCGCGCCGTTCATCGACTTCGTCTATGACGTGGAGAAGATCGCAGTGGGAGCTTACTCGCCGCTGGAAGGCTTCATGGACTCGGCGACCCTCCGTTCAGTCGCGTCTGAGAGCAGGCTCCCCAACGGGTTGCCTTGGACCATCCCGATAGTGCTGGCTGTGGCCAGGGACGCCGCTGGCCGGGTGAGGGAGGGAGAGACTGTGGCGCTCGCCGACTGGGGCGGGAAGGTATTCGCTACACTGGCGGTGTCTGAGGTCTACCCCCTCTCCAAGGAGGCGTTCGCGAAGGGAGCCTACGGGACGACCGACCCGAACCATCCGAACGTCGGCGACATTTTCAACAGCTATGGGGACACGGCGCTCGCCGGGAAAGTGAGCCTCCTCCGGAGGCTCGAGTTCCCCACAGTCAACCACGAGATGACGCCAAGGGAGACCAGGGACCTTTTCAGGAGCAAGGGGTGGAGGAACGTCGTCGCGTACCAGTGCAGGAACCCTCCCCATACGGCCCATGAATACATCCAGAAGGTCTCGCTCGAGAACTCCGCAATAGACGGGCTCCTCGTCCAGCCCGTGATAGGGCGTCTGAAGAAGGGGGACTACAAGCCCACAGTGATAATGGATGCGTACCGGAAGGTCGTCGACAGCTACTACCCCAAGGACCGGGTCGTGCTTTCTTCGCTCTCCATCACCATGCGCTACGCGGGCCCGAAGGCTGCCATCTTCCGGCCTGAGAATCTCGGTGGGGAGATCCTTCCCCTCCTGCAGGAGCTGCCTCATCCTGGTCTGGCTGACGGCGAGGTGCTCCTCCTCCGGGTGGGGGCAGGTCTTCACCGTGGCCATGGATCTGCAGACCCTGC
>JAFLZE010000099.1 GCA_029785685.1 Nitrososphaerota archaeon
CTCGGACCAGTGGAGATAGCGCCTTAGGGCGGATCTTACCTCAGCGAATAGCGTAGGGCCATCCGTCCCGGTCCCCTCGGCGATGGCAGCGCGTATGTCCTCGGGGGAGGCCGTCATTGTGGGCCTCCGCGGGACTTTACCCTCCTTGCCAGGGCGAGGAGGGCGGGACCCCAGTCCACGCCCAATTCCACGCAACCCCGGATCACCGCAAGGGCCGCTTCGTCACCGACTGTCTCCAGGGCATCCCTGTATTGGAGCAGGTAAGCGGCGAGAGTCGATGGATGGGGAGTTATCCCTGAGTAGCGCCGAATCACTCGGTGCAGATCGGCAAGAATCGCCGCGGGATTAACGGGGGAGGAAACTTTCGCCCCCTCCCCCGCCTCCCCTGCTTTGGTGGGAGCTTCAGGTCTTGAGTCGTTCATATCCCTCCAAAGCAGGGCGGAGCCGAAGAAGCCGGACCAAGGAAGGGAAGAGGAGATCGAAGGCGGCTTCCTCCATCTCATCAGGCTGAGTGAGCAAGGTTTCGCGGCCAGGGTGCCCCGGCGTGAGAGAAGCTGAGACCGCCTCCTTTACCTGATGGAGGTCCACTTTTATCGGGGGCATCAGTGACCTCCTGCGCGTTTCGGTGACGGCGCATTTATGGTAATCGTGCTCTCATCGTACCGCAGCGTGATTCGTGTTCCGTTCGCAAGGGAATGACCGCGAACCCAGTCACGCGGTAGCGTGACTGATGCGGACCCCATGCGGCTCACTCTTAGCTTAACGACTTTTTCAAGCATGCCATGAGCTATTTACGGGTGATATATCCGCAGTGTGATGTCGCCAGAAAAAGCACTTATTGCACAACGGCCGGCGGTAAGGAATATCAAGGAGCTCATGAAAACATTTCGCAAGCGTGAGGAAGAGCGTTTAAAGAAACTGCGTCAAGAAGGATTGATTACATGGAGCTCCAAGATCCGCCCTAGGGGGGGAGAGCCCCCGGCAGAGGGGCCCCTAGTGGATTTCCTACGTGGAGGGACAGTCGCGAGATTCCTAAGTGAGTCTGCTAAGGAAGGGGTTATGCTAGACCGGGTCCCTCCTTCCTTAGATTCATTGTTTCAAGAGATGAAGGACAGGGGACTGGTTCCCGACTTCGGAGCCTTGCTCTATATTGCGCGTTGCAGCTCCCTTTCTCAACCTTTGCGCCGGTGCCTTCTCTGGCTCACATATCTGGCCGACATCGGACCGGCAGGGGTACGGCCTGGGGGGCTGCTCGAAACAGACATTGGGTGGATGGCGGGAGTCAGCACACGAGCGCTCCGGGTGAGCATCCGCAAGAAACTTGAGGATAACGGGATACTGAGACGAATTCAGCGGCCCGGAAGTCAACCCAGGTACGCGCTTCGCAGAGGCAGGGGGGCGCATTACGTCGATTACTTCCTTCGGGAGTATGCCGAGGTGCTTCACGCAGGTGCGGCAGTCCAGGAGGTCCGCGCACTGGTTTCGCGAAAGCGGGTCGCGATGGAGCCGGGAAGTGTAACCCCTGTCGACGCGTTTACCAGCTACCCATCATGGATGATAGGCAAGGCCGTCCCACCCGGAGTGAGGAGGTACCTCGAAAAGGTACTCTCCATGCCATTCCTCCAGACGGCGGCGGACGGCATCCGGCCCAGTGGATTGGAACCTTACATATCGGCCACGAGAGAGCACTACGCTAGGATGCATGCCTCCTCGGGACCTTGGAGGCGCTGGATCGAGAAGGCCAGGCATGAACATGGTGAGACCGGGAAGGGCGTATTCCTGCTCATCCGGCTTGCATAACTCAAGGGCCACAGGTCAGGTCCCTGTCCCCCTACCGTCCCCGTCCCAAAGGCTTGGCGGGGCTTTAGGACACTCCGTCAGGGGCGGGGGACCCCCTTTGGAGAGTCAGGGTTGCCTGGGGGACGAGAGCGCGGGGCGTTACCGGAAAGACTTTTGTTCGCTCAGGCTATTCAATGGACATGACTCTTGTGAATCACAATCTTGCCTTTGCGTGCCAACGTGTCATTTCTCGTTTCGGCACTAAGGGAACGCTAGGGGGCGCTGCGTTCAACAAGGTCATGACGCTACTCAACAGACGGTTGTTGGGGGAGCGATCAGACCAACGAGTCGACCTTAACCTGCCACACTGCTGGTATCTGTTTGGCGACGAGGTAGTACCGAGGGAACTGCCCCCACAAGTGCGTTTTGAACCCAAAGACGATTTGATCGCGAGGACAACGTTCAGTTGGTACGATGGGACAGACGAACCATTGCTCGTCCCAGAATGGTTGACAAGAAGGATTATGACTGAGCTAGACCGAATTGAGGAGGAGTTTGGAAACCCTATCGACCTCGAAGAGGTGGTCGATGAGGTCTACAGCGAAGCGCCCTTCAAGTTTCAGGAATCTTTTCTAGACCTAAGACGGAGCTTGCGCACCGCCACGAAACGGACTGAGATCATTGTACGAAACGCCGGTGAAGGACTCGTTAAACCGAGATTTGAGAGGGCAATTATCCTCTTCCCCGAATCCGATTTCCCCCGTCTGAAGTCCATTACGCGGCAGTATCAGCGTTTGATGCGTTACTCTCTCGCAGGGGGTGACCCTGGCGTTGGTTATGCCGACAGGTTCACCACGGAGTACTGGCAAGTCTTTTGCTATTTCTTGCGGATTCATGAAAGGGGTCATTTCAACGTTTCCCAAGCTCGTCTCGACTACTGGGGTCGAGTGGCCAGTGAGTATCTCTCTGCGTCTGGCCCGAAGATGAATGCGATTGCGGAGGAGATGATAGGAACGCTCGACTCTTCGATTGATCCGCTAGACCGAGCTTGCCTAATTGGTGCAGATTGGGGCAAGGGGTCTGAGAGAACTTCAATCGAGGTGCACTCTCTTGTCTACTGATGTAGAAGGGACCGCCCTCGCGGATACTGGGTTCTTCGTGGCCATTAGGAATCGGGTGGATGTCAATCACGAGCCCAGCGTCGAATTGTTCGAAACCCTAAAGGAAAGAGGAATCAACCTGCTAACGTCCGACTACGTTCTTGACGAGGCAGTGACCCTTGCATTCAGGAGGACACGTAAGAAGGATGATGCACTGGCCATCGCCGAAATGATCCTCAATAGTAAGTATGTCCGAGTAGTATATTCCGATGAGACCCTGGTGGCCGAAGCAGTAGGTTGCTATCGAAAATACCTTGACAAGGAGCTGAGTTTCACTGACTGCCTGCTCATGGTTCTTGCACAGAACCTTTCGGTCAAGTATCTTGTCACTTTCGATGGAGAGTTCTCGAAAGTAGCGAACGGTTTCTGTCCAGTCTCTCCCCCTCAGCGCCCGCCCCGGCTGTCCATTTACCTTAAATACGGCCCAGCCCTTGTATCTCTTGGCATGGCGCAGAAGACCCGGGAAGGGTCACTGGAATCGCTGCCGGGAAGAGGCCAGGGAAGGGTTCGTCAACTGCTTGAGAAAGACCCGCGAGTGCGAGAGTGGCACCAGGAGAAGTCGCTGCGATCCCGCCTGAGTGCGGACACCTACGCAAGGATGCTCGTCCTCATGTCGGAGCGGGTAGGGATGACCCCCGAGGAGATCGTGACCACCGCCAAGAAGAACCCGGACAAGCTCAGGACCCGCTTTACCGAGTGCGCGGCGGCCCTCAAGAAGGACGGCTGGCTCGATACCTCCGTAAACAAGGGGTTCCTGATGGTCAAGGCGTACCTCAAGCACCGCCATGTCGAGACCGATGTGTTCCCTGCCCTCTCCTCCGCGACTGGCGAGACAATCCAGAAGGAGCGAGTGCCGACCCAAGAGGAATTGGGAGTAATCCTTGACAAGTTGTCACTTCGAGGTAGGGTGGTAGCCCTCTTCATGGCCCACAGTGGGCTCCGACCCCAGGTCCTTGGCTCCTATCAGGCGGAGAACGGACTTCGTCTGAGGGACCTTCCCGACCTCAAGCTCGAGAGCAAGACCATCTCCTTCACGGAGACCCCGTTCGTCGTCCGGGTCCCGGCGAGCTTGAGCAAGACGAGGAACGCCTACACTACGTTTGGAAGTTCCCAACTGGCTACCGCCCTGACCGCCTATCTTGGCGAGCGCAGGAACGGGGGAGAGAAGCTTGGCCCCGACTCCCAAGTAGTGGCTTCTCAGCCCACGAGGGGAGCGGCAAGGACCAAACAGGAGAACGCAACCTTCATCCACGGATTTCTATCGACTGCGGTTCTCATGCGGGAGATCCACTCCGTCCTGATGTCCACTCTCCCAGAAGGGGTCACTTGGAGGCCCTACGTCCTCCGGTCGTATTGCTCGACCCGGCTCATGATCGCTGAGGGAGCGGGGAAGATGACCCGCGACCTCCGAGAAGCCATCTTGGGTCACGATACCGGGGTGTCCGGGCGGTACAACGTCGGGAAGCCCTGGGGCTCCGAAGTCCTCAAGGAAGCCCGGACCCAGTACAAGCGAGCCGAGCCCTATCTCCTCACGACCCCCAAGGCCGAGGAGGGTAACGAGGGAGCTACCCGCGTTATCCGTCTGCTCTTGGAGGCTCGGGGAGTCCCGAAGGAGAAGCTGGACAAGCTCGACATCGGGTCCATGAG
>JAFLZE010000009.1 GCA_029785685.1 Nitrososphaerota archaeon
CCTAACCGGGAAAGCTTAAGTGCGAACCGTAAAACGGGCCCTAGGAAAAGGCAGGTTTAGCGTGAATTGGGACATAGGAAGCATTCTGCGCCTCGTAGAGGCAGTCTCGCGTACCGGCCGAGGGGACGCGCCAAGAGCCTCGTTCCCAGGGTCAGGACCTGGCCGAAGGTAGAGTCGGATAAGCCGACGCTTCTGGGTTTTCCGGGCTACAAGGCCGGCACCGCCCACGTGATTACTGTGGATGATAGAGCGAAGACCCCTAACTTCGGCAAGCCCCTCTTCAACCTCTCCAGCGTCCTCGCTCTCCCCGACTCACAAGTAATCGGCTTGAGGCTGTACAAGCACGAGAACGGCCAGGATATAGCGATAGCAGATATCAAACAGGGGAACCAGTCCACGTCTGATAAACTGCCCGTCGACAAAGCCAGCAGGGTGGCTGCGCTGGTGTCTTCGACCCCTCGCGACGTCGGCCTCTCGCAGAAGAAGCCCATCGTGATGGAGGTGGGGGTGTCCGGGGGAGACCTCAAAGGGCAGACGGAATTCGTGCTTGGGCTGATTGGCAAGAAAGTGAAATTCACTGACATGTTCAAGGCGGGGATGTATGTGGATGTCCTCGGCATCACCAAAGGCAAGGGGTACGAGGGTCCAGTCACCAGGTTCGGGGTCAAGAGGAAGCAGCACAAGTCCAGAAAGAGCGTCAGGGCCGTCGGAGTCATAGGACCGTGGCACCCTGCAGCGGTGATGTACACCATCGCCAGGGCGGGGCAGATGGGCTTCCATCAGAGGACAGAAACCGGGAAGAGAATCCTACTCGTCGGAAATGCCTCGGCGAACCCAGTGACGCCCAGCGGCGGGTTTGGGCACTTCGGCAACGTGGCGGGGGACTACGCAGTAGTGAGAGGGTCAGTTCCTGGACCGGCGAGCAGGTTTGTCATGGTCAGGATGAAGGCGAGAGGGTTATCGAAGAGCCAGAATCCGCCCCAGGTGATAGAAATGAGCACGATGGTGAAGAACATATGAAAGCGGAAGTCCTAGACCTGAACGGGAAGCCGGCGGGGGAGGTTGAAATCCCTGTTGTGTTTTCCACCGCGCTTAGGTCTGACCTGGTGAGACGTATGTTCTGGCTGGTGGGGTCGCATCGCATCCAGCCGAAAGGGAGAGATCCTATGGCAGGCGAGAGGACGACGGCTGAGACTCACAGCCCGCCAACGGGGACAGGGCAATCGAGAATTCCTAGGGTCAAGGGAGAAAGATATTCGAAGAGCGGCCTCGCTGCCGGGGTAGCTAGCGTAGTGAAGGGGCGTCTCCCTCATCCTCCAAGGTCTGAGAAGGTGATTCACCTCGGCGTTAACAAGAAGGAGAACAGGCTAGCCACCAATTCTGCTATCGCTTTCACCGCCGACGTAGACGCAGTCAGGGCCAGGGGGCACAGAGTCACAAAGATCTCCCTTCCCCTGGTGGTCGCGGACGACCTAGAGACTGTAGAGAAGACCGGCGAGCTCGTCTCGTTCCTGGAGAAGGTCGAGCTGAAGGACGAACTCCACAGGGTCGACTCTCACATCAAGCGTAACTCCGGGAAGCGGCGCCTCAGGGGAAGGGCATACCGAACTGGCGTGGGGCCGCTGATTGTAGTGACGAACGATAGGGGAGTCGGGAAGGCCGCCGGAGGGATACCCGGGGTCGCGGTCACCAGGGTCGAGAGTCTGAGCGTCTTGGATCTGGCGCCAGGGGGAGTCCCTGGGAGGCTCACGATTTGGACTGAGTCGGCGCTCAGCGCGCTGGGCTCTAGAACCAGAGGTGTGGCTTCGTAGATGCGGCTAGAAGACGCCCAGAAGATTCTGAAGAGGCCCTATGTGACAGAGCGTACTTTCGACCAGATTGAGCGCGAGAACAAGCTATGTTTCGTAGTTGACGACAGAGTGACCAAAACCCAGATAGCGAACGCAATCCAGGCCCTCTATGAGGTCAAGGTGGACGCCGTGAACACTTCAAGGACGACCAGGGGGAAGAAAGCGTTCGTCAGGCTGGTCGAGTCAGGTAAGGCCGCCGAATTGGCCACCAAGATGGGGCTGGTGTAAAAGTGGGCAAGAGGATACTTCAGCGTAGGCGTGGGAAGGCAGGGATACAGTTCAGGGCACCCATCAAGGGGAAAATTGCTCCTGTCCGGTACCCGAAACATGGGTCTGAAGGGCAGGCGACCGTGACCGCGATCTTGGACGAACGCGGCAGAAGTGCACCCTTGGCTCAGCTCAAGCTCGACGGAGACCGGTACACCTACGTCCCTGCAGTTGCAGGCATGTCGGTGGGACAGCAGGTGTCTCTTGGGCCGGCTTCGCAGGTCAACGGGGGAAACATCATGCCGCTGTCTCGGGTCCCTGAAGGGACCCGAGTGTGTAACGTAGAAATCAGACCCGGAGATGGAGGGAGGCTAGTCAGGGCGTCTGGGACATCCGCTGTCCTCTTCTCGAAGGCGAATGGTAGGGCAATCGTCAAGCTGCCCTCGGGAAAGAACATACTGATCAGAGACACTTGCAGGGCTACAATCGGCGAGGTGGCCGGGGGCGGGAGAAGGGAGAAGCCATTCCTTATCGCAGGCGCGAGGCATCACGCCATGAGGGCCTCAGGGCGCGTCTACCCACGGATGAGAGGCATAGCGATGGCGGTGGTGTACCACCCGTTCGGGGGCGGCAGGCACCAGCATCCGGGCAAGTCGACCAGCACTTCCAGAAACGCTCCGCCTGGAAGGAAAGTAGGATTAATAGCCCCTAGGAAGACGGGAAGGAAGAGATTGGCCAGGACCAACGCCGAGGTCTCGAAGTAGATGCCGAAGGAGTTCAGGTACAGAGGGAAGACTATCGAGGAGCTCAACTCTATGTCGACCGAAGCGCTTCTCGAGCTACTGCCTTCGAGAGCGCGGCGCTCCCTCAACCGTGGGGTCTCCGAGGATAAACGGAAGCTTCTCGAGGATGCCAGGGCCACCAAGGAAGGGAAACTTCAGGACCAGATCAAGACCCACGCCAGAGACATGATCATCCTCCCGACGATGGTGGGGCTCACCATAGCGGTCCACAACGGGAGGGAGTTCGTCCCCCTCGAGGTCAAGCCGGAGATGATCGGGAGGTACCTGGGAGAGTATGTGATTACGAACAAGAAGGTCGTCCATGGTACGCCAGGCATCGGCGCGAGTCGCTCCAGCCTTTACGTGCCGCTAAAGTGAATTGTTCGACCCTGTGGCGTTCATCAGGGTCATAGCTTTCGGGATAGTCTACGCTGGGATAGAGTACAAGTACATCAATAGGCACGAGCGGGACTGGACGAAGACCGCCGAAGGCTTCGTGGAGAAGCCAGTCTTTTGGCAGATATCCCCCTATCACTTCTATCTGCTGCTCCCCCTGTTCGTAATCGCATCTTTCTCATCCTCCGTCACTGCATGGGCAGGGAATACGTTCTTCCTGGCGGCTCTCGAAGACATGGTTTACTTCGTCTGGAGGGGGAGCGTTGTCTCCAAGAACGACTGGACTACCACACTGATGGGGAGTTTCAGGGTGGGAAAGATGGAAGTCCCTGTGTGGTGGCCCATCGACATTGCCGCAGCCGTAGCGCTCTTCGTGCTGCCGCTCTAGCTATACTACGTCGGTCTGCGACTGGTCCCTGAGGAAAGTCAGAAGGTAGTAGGGGCTCCCAACGCCCTTCCCCGTTACCCCGCTCGCCTTCCACCCGGTGAACGACTGCGCGCCTGGCCAGGCTCCGGTGGTCGAGCCGCCGCTCCTGTTCGCGTAGGTCACGCCGAACTTTATCCCATCGAAGAACCTCTTGATTTCCTTCTTGTCTTTGGTGAATATCCCGGCTGTGAGGCCATAATCAGTCGAGTTCGCCATACCAAGCGCTTCGTCCAACTCGGAGAACCCGTTCACGACCACGAATGGGACGAAGAGCTCGTCTTTGACGAGCCTGCTCTTCTCGGGGAGGTCCGCCACCACCGTCGGGGAGACATAGAAGCCGCGTTCCTCCTTCTTCCCCTCGAGGACGCTGCCGCCAGCGACCAAATGCGCCCCAGACTGCTTCGCGTCGTCGACCGCCATCCTGAAAGTATCCACGGCCTTGGCGTTGATTACTGGCCCCATGAAGGTCTGTTTCTCTCTAGGATCGCCCACAGCAACCCTGTCCACCCTCTCCTTCAGCGCGGCGAGGAACCTGCCTTTCACCTCGTTCTGCACATAGACCCGTGAGGTCGCGCTGCACTTCTGGCCGCTGTAGCCGAAGGCCGCTCGGACTGTGCCTTCCACTGCCTTTGCGATGTCTGCCTTCGCGGTTACGATGGTCGGGTTCTTGCTACCCATCTCCAGAAGAATCGGCTTAGGGTAGGACTGCTCCGTGTGGAAGCGCCTGAAGAGCCTCATCCCGACGTCCCTCGAACCGGTGAACGCTATCCCGTCCACGTCTGGGCTGGAGACGAACTCGTCCTCGAAGTTCGCGCCCGGGCCTGTCACGTAGTTGACCGCGCCTGGAGGGACACCAGAATCTGCATAGAGGTGGTACAACATGAGCCCGGTAAGCGGCGCCGAGCTCGTCGGCTTCAGTATCACCGAGTTCCCGGTCATTAGGGCGCCCATAGCCATCCCGTTCGCGAGCATGAACGGGAAGTTGAACGGGGATATGATAGGCCACACCCCGTGGGGCTTCAGGACATCCATGTTGCGCTCGCCTGGCCCTCCTGGCCCCATGGCGATGGCGTACCCCTTCTCCTTCCTCATCAGCCCGGCGTAGTACTTCACAGCATCCATGGCTTCCCAGCACTCAGCCAGCGCCTCGAGCCTGTTCTTCCCCACCTCGTAGGTTATCGCGGCTGCGATGTCGAACTTCCGCTCGTCCACAAGGTTCGCGTACCTGTCGAAAGCACGCACCCTGTCCTGCCAGGGCCTCGCGCTCCAGGCCTCGAACCCCTTCTTTGCTGCGGCAATCGAAGCCTTCGCGTGCTCTCTGGTCCCAACCTGGAACCTCCCGACCACTATGGACGTGTCTATGGGGCTCCGGACCTCGAACTCCCCTGCCTCCGACCACGCCTCCTTTCCGCCGATGTGCATCGGGTGGCTCTGACCGAGCCCCCTTTCGAGACGCTTCAGGGCAGCCTCGTACTTCGGGTTGAGACTCTCGTCGGCGAAGAGCGTGACATAGGTGACCTTGCGAGTGGTTTTGCGTCTGGAAGAGGAAGGTTTCTTGGGCATGGGTCGTGCCACCTGGCTGTGTGCTAAAATCTTGTCGCCTAAGGGCTCTGAGGCAGGCGCTGGCTCGAGAACTCCAGTCCTGTGGCAGCCGAGTATTCCATGACGAAGCGCGCCTTCACCTCCTCAAATGGGAGACGCCTTCCAAGCATTTTCTGCATCGAAGTCATTGTGGAGGGATCGAGGCCGCATGGCCTGATGAGCTCGAAGTAACTCAGGTCAGTGTTGACGTTGAGCGCGAACCCGTGGTAGGAGACCCAGTCTGCGACCGCCACGCCTATGGAAGCGAGCTTCTTCCCGCTCACCCAGACACCCGGGTGTCCTTCCAGCAACCTCCCTTCAATGCCGTAGGCGGCTGCAGACCTGATAATCGCCTCTTCGATGCTTCGGACGTGGCGGCGGACGTCGTGGTCGTTCAAGAGGAAGATGGGGTACCCGACTAGCTGGCCTGGGCCGTGGTAGGTAGCGTCGCCGCCGCGCTCCACCTGGAAGACGGGTATGCTCTGAGGCTTGAAGTTGTCAGGGGTCGTCTTCCGACCCAAGGTGACCACGTGTGGATGCTCGACCAGTATCAGTGAATCAGGGATCTCGCCTTTGGCCCTTCTGACGGCAAGCGCCTTCTGAAACTTGAGAGCCTTGCCGTATTCCACGGTGCCGAGGTCAAAGAGGAAGCAGCTCATGTCCTGAGCTGGTGGATTGGATGCCCGGCCGCGGACTCCGACGCTTCCATGATGGCTTCCGGCAACGTGGGGTGTGGGTGGACTGTCAAGGCGATGTCATCCACTGTAGCCCCCATCTCGATTGCAAGCGCCGCCTCGCTTATCAGATTAGAGGCCTCGGGACCGACTATCTGAACCCCCAGGACGAGCCCGCTCTCTTCGCTCGAAACGACCTTGACAAAACCCTCGGGTTCCCCTGCTGAGAGCGCCCTCCCGAGGGCGGCGAACTGGAACCGGCTGCGTTTCACCTTGTATCCTGCTTCGACGGCCTTGGCTTCGGTCAGGCCGACACTCGCCACCTCAGGGTCGCAGAAGACCGCCTCCGGGACGACTTTCCAGTCTGCGGCGGAAGGGAGGCCGGCGATACACTCAGCTGCCACTATCCCTTCCTTGGACGCTTTGTGAGCCAAGAGAGGGGGCCCTCTCACGTCCCCGATGGCGTAGACCCCAGAGACGTTCGTCTGCATCCTTTCGTTGGTGATGACGTACCCCCTCGGGTCGGTCTGAACCCCTATGGCGGCAAGGTTGAGCTTTTCCGTCCTCGGCTTCCTCCCCACGCTCACAAGGACCTTGTCTGCCGTGATGACCACTCTTCCCTCTGGTGTCTCCACCTCGACCTCAGCCTCGGAACTCTTCTTCGCGATGCGAGCGACTTTCGACTTTAGATGGACTTTCGCCCCTCTCGCTTCAAGTTTTCTTTGGACTACTCTGACGACCTCGGGGTCGCTCCCCGGCAGGAGCTGATCCATTATCTCTACGACCGTGACCTGGCTTCCGAGTTTCTGAAACATCGAAGCGAACTCCAGGCCTATGGCGCCTCCGCCGACTATCACCAGCCGGCTGGGAGCACCCTTCAGTTCGAGCCCCTCCTTCGAGCTTATCACCAGGTCGCCGTCAAACTCAAGTCCCGGCAGAGCCGACGTGCGGGTCCCTGTAGCGATCACTAGGTTCTTGAACAAGACTTCCTCATTCCCCTGCGACGTAGCTACAACCAACCTGTCTTTGGACACCACCTCTGCCACCCCAGAAACGACTGTGGTGTGGTAACCTCGGAGCAACCCCTCCACCCCGCTGACGAGCTTTGAAACGACCTCGGACTTCCACTTTTGCAACTGGATGAAGTCCACAGAGACCCCTGATGCCCTCAGGCCGAACTTCTCGGCCTCCTTGATCTTGTCGACCAGCTTCGAGACTGTTATGAGAGACTTCGATGGGATGCACCCGTAGTTCAGGCACTCTCCTCCGAGCCTGTCGGCCTCTATGACGACGGTCCTCAGGCCGAGCTGGGCGGACCTGATTCCACAGACATAGCCGCCGGGCCCTCCCCCGATTATGGCGACGTCTGCTTCCAGCATAGGCAGACGGGTCGAGGCGGACCGCGGGCTTAAACGTTGCTGGAGCAGGCGGAGCCTACAGCACTTCGGCCAGCAGCTTCTTCGTGTCTTGTATCGTCTCGATTAACCTGGAGGTGAACCGCGCCGCGTAGGCGCCGTCCATCACCCTATGGTCGAATGAAAGAGACAGGTAGGTGGTGTCTCGGACCTCTATCTTGCCGTCACGGACGACCGGCCTCTTTGCGATCTTGTGAAGACCCAGGATGGCGGCTTCGGGAAGGTTGATGATGGGAGTGGCGAAGAGCCCCCCTATCGCTCCCACGTTGGTGATGGTGAAAGTCGACCCCCGGACGTCGTCAAGGCCGAGCTGGCCGGTCCTAGCCTTCTCTGAGAGATTCGTTATCTCCCCAGCAAGTTCGAAGATGTCTTTCCTGTCTACGTCCTTCACCACAGGAACAACCAAGCCTTGCGCAGTGTCGGTGGCAATGCCGATGTTGTAGTACTTCTTCAGGGCGATGTTCCCGGCATGCTCGTCCAGAGACGAGTTGACGTAGGGGAACTCCTTGAGCGCGGGGACCAACGCCTTGATGATGAATGGAAGGTAGGTGAGGCGGACCCCTCTCTTCTCTGCGCTCCCCCTGAATGCCTCTCTCAGGAGCACGAGTTCTGTCATGTCTGCCTCGTCGACATGGGTGACCTGGGCGGTAGTCCTCAGGGACTTCACCATCCTGTCAGATATGGTCCTCCTCAGCCCCCTCAGAGGGACCAACTCTTCCTTTGGCCCCCCGCTGGTGAGATGGGGCTCCTGGACGGTCGCCTCTTGCGGAGCTGCTTTCAGGTCAGACTTTCTTATGTCGTCGTCGGTCACCCTGCCCTGAGGCCCTGACCCGCGAACCCTCGTGATGTCCACCCCAAGCTCTCTGGCAAGCTTCCGGGTGGCCGGGGTAGCGAGGACTGACTGAGCAGCCGTTGGAGGAGCGGGCTGGACCTGGACTGCCGCCTGGGCCGGAATTTGTTTAGGAGGCGTCGCCATAGTAGCAGTCGGAGCCCCCGCAGCCCCATCGTCGATTACTAGTATCGTCTGGCCGACCTTCGCGACATCTCCTTCCTTCACAAGCACCTTGGACACCCTCCCACTCCTGGGTGAAGGGATCTGGACGTTCACTTTGTCGGTCATGACCTCGACGATGGGCTGGTCCTCCTTAATCTGGTCCCCCTCCTTCACCATCCACTTGAGAACCTCCCCCTCGGTGATTCCTTCGCCCAGATCGGGTAGCTTGAAGTCCATCCGACGCCAAAGGAGCGGACGGGGGTTAAAAACTATGTAGCGTCATTCGTGTTTGATGTCGTCTGCAGGGAACATCCCGGTGGCCTGCCGCGTGCTATGGTCCGTGGAGCGACCGCCAAGGGTCCGCCGACCCGGCGTCTCTCGGAAGGACTCAGTAGTTGATTAGCTCTAGTGCAGCCTTTGCTATCCTTTCCTTGTTCGGGATGTAGCTGTCCTCGAGCTTTGCCAGAGGTATGGGAATGTCGTAACCGGTTACCCTCTTGATTGGAGCCCTCAGGTAGTCCAGGGCCATCTCAGCCACCGTAGCCGCGACCTCTGCGCCAATGCCGGAATTGCGTGGGGCTTCGTGGATGACGATCAGTCGTCCAGTCTTCTGGACCGACTCGACAACAGTCCCGAAGTCGATGGGGGAGACGGTTCGCAAATCCACCACCTCGGCCGAGACCGACCGCTCGTTCTGGAGCGCTTCCGCCGCCTGGTTGGTAGGGACCATCATCGCGCCGTATGAGACGAGGGTGACATCTTTCCCCTCTCTGACCACTCTTGCTTTGCCTATGGGGATACGGTACTCCCCCTCCGGGACTTCGGCTTTCGGGGAGTCGTAGATCTTCTTGGGTTCCATGAACACCACGGGGTCTGGGTCGGTCAGCGCTGATGTGAGGAGGCCCTTGGCGTCGTAGGGGGTCGATGGAATCACGACCTTCAGGCCCGGCGTGTGGGCGAAGTAGGCTTCCGGGGACTCCGAGTGGAGCTCTGGCGGCCTTATCCCGGCGCCATAGGGGAAGCGTATCACCCCTCTGAGGGCGAACCTCCCCCTCGTCCTGTTCCGCATTCTGGCTATGTGGCTGAAGATCTGGTCGAAGGCAGGAACCGTGAAGCCGTCGAACTGGAATTCGGCTACGGGGACCATGCCACCGATGGAGAGACCGACGAATATGCCGGCAATGCTGAGCTCGGCCAGAGGGGTGTCGAACACCCTGCTGGGACCGAACTCGTCAAAAAGCCCGCGCGTCACCTGAAAGACGCCGCCGTTCTTGGCCACGTCCTCCCCGAATAACACCATCTTCCCGTCCCGCTGCAGTCCTTCTCTGAGGGCCATGTTGACTGCGTTCCTGATGTTGACGCCAGGCTTCCCTCCGGGGGCGGCCGTGGGTTCAGGCTGCGAAAGGGCCGGGCTGATTTGCTCTCCTAGGAACTCCGCCTTCTCTCTGGCGAGGATGGGGGTAAGCGAAGAGTACGTGTAGTCGAAAATCACCCAGGGGTCGGCTGGTGGCATCCCCCTGTAGGCCGCGACGGCCTCGTTCATCTTCTCCTGGGCGGCGGCAGCTACGGCTTCCTTCGCGCTCCCGTCCAGCAGGCCCCGGGACGTCAGGTACTTCTCGAACCTGACGATGGGACTCCTCCGCTCCCACTTCACGACCTCGTCCGGCGCTTTGAGCTTGTTGGACACCAACTCGGCTGTAGTATGAGGGCCAAGGCGGTAGGTGGAGTACTCTATCAGAGTGGGGCCCCCGCCTCGTCTGGCTTTGTCGACTGCGTACTTGGTGGCCTCGTAGGAGGCGATCACGTCGTTGCCGTCGACAAGTATGCCTTCGAAACCATAGGCCACGGCCTTCTGGGCGATGGTCTTCGATGCAGTCTGGGCTCCTCTCCTGATTGAGAGCGCCCACTGGTTGTTCTCCACCCCGAACACCACGGGCAGGTCATAGACCCCGGCTATGTTCATGGACTCGTGGAAGTCTGCCTTGGAGGTGCCTCCGTCCCCGGTGACCACGAACACCACTGATTTTTCCCCCTGTAGGCGCTTTGCCATCGCGAGCCCCGCTGCGTGAGGGAGCTGCGTGGCCACTGGCACTGCGATGGGGAGCATGTTCAGGCCCTCAGGCATCTGCATTCCCCTCTCGTCCCCACCCCAGTATTGCAGTAGTTTGGCCGGAGGCATCCCGAAGGCGAGCATTCCAGCCGAGTCTCTGTACATGGGGACATACCAATCGTCTTGCTCCAGGGCGTCGACCGGTCCGATTTGAGCCGCCTCCTGGCCTTTGCCTGGCGCATAGGTCCCAATCTCCCTGAGGGTTGAGAGGTTGGTCGCCTTGTCGTCGAATAGGCGGCCGAAGACCAACTGCTCGTACATCCGTCTCAAGGTCTCCGGTGACAGATTGGGATCTTTCCCCCTGATGGTCCCGTCAGGGGACAGCCTCTGGAAGAGGAAATCCTCAGGAGTAGCGTAGTTGAACTCTGACTCGCTAAAGACTCGGGGACCTATCTCCGAGTCGGATCTCTTCATGGAGTCGACTTCGGTCAAGGACTACTTTCGGGGCCTGGCGCCCATATAAGAGTGGTGGGTTCTTGAGCCGTTTTTGATGGCTGTCCTGATGAAGAACTCCCCTGCTCGGTAGCTGCTCCTGACGAGAGGGCCCGAGGCCACATAGAGGAATCCAAGTCCTTCGCCTAGGGCCCGGTACCGTCCGAACTGCGCCGGGTCAACGTACTCTGCAACTTTCAGGTGACGGACTGAAGGGCGGAGATATTGCCCCACAGTGAGGAAGTCCACGTCAGCGCGTCGCAGATGTGTCATCGCCTGGAAGACTTCTTCTTCCGATTCTCCAAGGCCGACCATGATTGACGACTTCGTATAGACGCGGCCGTCCAGCTTCTTTGCGTTTCTCAGTACCGACAGCGACTGCCAATAGTTCGCCCGGGGATCCCTGACCCTGCCTGTGAGAGAGATGGTAGTCTCGACGTTGTGGGCTATGACGTCAGGTCGGGCTTCGACCACCTCCCTCAGTCCGTCGAGCTCTCCCTGGAAATCTGGAATCAGAACTTCGACGAGCATCCCTGGGTTCTTCTCCTTAACGAGCCTGATTGTGCGGGCTATGTGAGACGCCCCGCCGTCTGGGAGGTCGTCTCTGTCCACTGAGGTCAGCACCACGTATGTCAGGCCCATTTGAGAGAGCGCGAACGCCACGTTCTCTGGCTCGAGCCCATCCAGAACGCCCCGAGGTTTTCCGGGTGTGACCATGCAGAACCTGCACGCACGCGAGCAGACATCCCCCATCAGCATTAGTGTGGCCGTCCCGCCCCCCCAACACTCCTGGACGTTCGGACAGTGAGCCTCCTCGCAGACTGTGTGAAGGTTCAGGCGGCTGAAGAGACCTTTCAGGTCACTGTAGCGCTCCCCTTCCGGAGGTTTGACCGTGAGCCATCTGGGCTTCGGGCTGGCTAGCAAGTTCAGTTGCCGACTAGCAACTTCAGCCTGTCAAAATCCTTTACGGAGAATGTGCCTTCGCAGGCGTAACACCCTTCCACCTTGAATTCAGGTTCCAAGTCACCGTGAAGTATACACATCATCTTGTTGAAACGGATGTAGTCGAGCACTTCGGTCATCGACCGGAGCGCCTCCCTAGTGTCAGGTTGGTCCAAGGAAAGCTCCTTGGCGATCCCGTCCGCCGCCTTGACCACCGTCGAATCCCCTTCGAGGTTCACCATTATCCCCCTCGTCTTCCTCGCGTAGTTGCTTACCGAGGCCTGGGTGACCCCGAGGCGCCTCGCGACTTCTTGCTGCGTGAGATGGTACTCCTCCTGCAGCCTCCTGGCCACCATAGCCCTGAGGGCGGGCAGAGCAGATTTCGCGACTATCTCATATGGGCTGATGAGTCGGGGCATCCGGTTTTCAATAACTTATGTTATAGTCTGCTATTTAAGGCGATATTCAGGGGACAGGTTCACTTCCGCCGACCGAGGGCTTTCGGCATTCGAATCTACCGCAAACTTATTGGATGAGACATGGGTCTTGTGCCAATTCTTGGCTTCGCACCCAGAAGACCCAGGGAGCAGAAGGGTGGTGCAGGAACAGAATGCTTTCCAGGCGCTGTCGCCTCCTCTCCTTGCAGCCTTGAAGGAGCGGGGCTTCGATTCCCCAACAGACCCTCAGGAGAGGTTACTCCCCATTATCAGCGAAGGGAAGAACGCCCTTCTCATGGCCCCTACCGGGACAGGGAAGACTGAAGCAGCTCTGCTCCCGATCTTGGACGCGATCATTCGGGAGGGCGAATATAGGGAGAAAGGCACCAAGTTGCTGTACATCACGCCGCTGAGGGCCCTCAACAGGGATATGCTCGACCGGATGCAGTGGTGGTGCAAACGTTTCGACATCAGGCTCGGCGTGAGGCACGGGGACAGCAGCCAGGCAGAGAGGACCAATCTGAGCCTCGCCCCTCCTGACATACTCATCACCACCCCCGAAACCCTTCAGATCCTCCTCGTAGGAAGAAGAATCAGACAGAACCTGGCGAAGTTGAGGTGGGTTGTGGTGGACGAGGTTCACGAACTCTCGGAAGACAAACGCGGGGCCCAACTGAGCGTAGGTCTCGAGAGGCTGAGGGACGTGGCAGAAAAGGAGTTCCAGGTCATCGGACTGTCGGCCACGGTCGGCTCCCCGGAGAAAATCGCTCAGTTTCTAGTCGGGTCAGGGAGACGATGCGAAGTGGTGCGGGTCCCCGTAGAGAAGAGCTTGTCGTTGAGAGTGGAAGCGCCAAGGGCAACGGGAGACGACAGGATCCTCGCTGATGCAATCTACTCCTACCCCGAAGTCGCGGCGAGGCTCAGGACGGTAAGAGAGCTGGTTGAGAAGTACCGGTCCGTCCTCGTCTTCACAAACACCAGGTCGGAAGCAGAAGCCCTGTCGAGTCGTTTCAGAGTGTGGGACCCCAAGTTCGCTATAGCCGTCCACCACAGCTCTCTGTCCAAGGCTACCCGGGAGGCAGTCGAAAGAGGTCTCAAGGAGGGGAAGCTCCTGGGGGTCATCTGCACGAGCAGTCTCGAACTCGGGATAGACATAGGGTTCCTGGAGTACGTGGTCCAGTACAACTCACCGAGACAGGTAACCAGGCTGATCCAGAGGGTAGGACGCAGCGGGCACAAGGTGGGCGAAGTCTCCAACGGGCTGGTAATCACCCAGGATTCTGACGACACGCTCGAAGCTGCTGTTCTCTGCAGGAAGGCAGTGATGGGCGAGCTAGAGCCTCTCGAGCCTATCTTCAACCCCTACGACGTCGCAATCCACCAGGTCTCTGGGCTTCTGATCGAGCAACCCAATTGGAACTTCGACGATTTGGTGGCGCTCTTTAGGAGGAGCTATGCTTATGCAGAACTCGACAGGGAGAGGCTGAAGAAGACCCTCACGTACATGAGAGAGCGCTATCCCCGCCTGGCCTACTACAGCGAATCTGACGGCAAGGTGTTTCGGGCCAGGGACGTCAAGCCACTCTTCCAGTATTATTTCGATAACCTTTCGATGATCCCCGACGAAAAGCAGTACTTGGTCATAGAGGGAGGGACATTCGTCGGCACCCTGGACGAGGCGTTCGTTTCAGAGTACGGGGAGGTCGGGGTCAAGTTCGTGGAAGCAGGGAGATGCTGGAAGATAGAACAGATCTATGGCAACAAGGTATACGTCAAATCAGAGGACGACCCTACAGGTGCCGTCCCCCACTGGGTGGGTGACGAGATACCCGTCCCGAGGGAGGTAGCGGCTGAGGTGGGGGCCCTACGTAGGAGATATGCCGAGGCGCTGGAGATGACGAAGGATGATGAGTACCTCGATGAGCTCATCATGACGTACCCGGTGCCGAAGGACACCATCAGGGAGGCGCTGAAGGAGGTCGCGGAGCAGCATGAGGCGAAGCTCCCCATACCTTCTGAGAGGCTGGTCACCGTCGAGAAGTGGGACAAGTATGTTGTCATACAAGCAGCCTTCGGGCACAGGGTGAACAGGCTGCTCGCCCGGGTGATTGGACACCTCATATCAGAGCAGATAGGCCAGTCGGTGGCCGTCCACCAGGACCCCTATAGGATAGTGATCGAGGCCGAGACAACCCCCGCTGCCGTCTTCTCAGTGATCGGGGAGCTCCACAAGCTCGACCTGAAGGCTACGACGGAAAAGGCCGTGGAAAGGAGTGGCATCTTCAAGCGTCGGCTCATCCACGCAGGCAAGAAGTGCGGCGCCATTGCCAAGGACGCAGATTATGGCAGCGTCTCCATTTCCGGGATAATCGAGGCTCTCCGGGACACCCCGGTGTATGAAGAAGCAATGAGCATGATATTCCACGACGACTTCGACATCTCCGGCGCGACGGACGTGGTGGAGAAGATTAACGCCGGAGCCATAGACGTGAAGCTGGTGGAATATGGAGGGCTCACCCCCATCGCCAGAATCGGAGTGGAAGAGATCAGCAGGAGAGGCGAGATAGTCTCGCCGGAGCGGCTCAGGGCGCTCCTCAAGCAGTCTACCAGAGCCAGAATCAACGAGACATTCGTCGTCGCGGTTTGCACCAGCTGCTGGAACTTCCTGGAGCTGAGGAAAGTCGCCGACCTCGACGCCCTCGATGCCTGCCCCGCGTGTGGGAAGCAGGCGCTAGGGCTCTCGACCGACTCCTACGAGAACGTCTTCTCGCTGGCCATGAAGGCGAGAAGCAGGGCCGCACTGACCGGAGCCAAGCTGAAGCTTGTGGAGATGCTCAAGAAGTCCTCTGAGCTCAGGAGGGAATACGGCCACGCCGCAGATGTGCTCATGGCCGGCAGAGGGATCAGGCTGGCAGAGGCCAGCGCGCTTGCTGCGAAGATGAGGAAGGAAGGGACAGACGTCGTAGAACTCGTCATCGAAGGGGAGAGGGAAGCACTGCGCAGGCGCTATTTCTTCGCCGCTTCCTGAGCTCGCGAGAGTATCAGCGTCATCAGGGTCTTCTCGTCCACTTCCGCCCGAGTCCTCCACCCTATGTGCATCATGGTCCTCTCGTCCTGCTCAAGGTAACCGCGTTTCACGTACCGGTCTAGCGAGTAGTCGACCCTCCATCTGGGGAACTTCTCCCTGAGAAATTGCTCGACCTCGCGCCTGGCGGCTCTGCCGGTCTTGGAGTTGACAAAGGCTATGGTGGCTGCGAGGACGGCCAAGTCGTCTATCCTGATCCCGGCCGTCTCCGCTTCGGTCACCGTGGGCGGATCCTTGAACCTCAGGAGGAAGCGGGAAGAGTCATCAGTCCCGTCTATCCCTTTGACCTCGAACACTTCGAGGCCCATGGGCGCCATGTCTTCGGAGAGTACTTCGATTATCTTGCGGTAGTCCCTCCCTAGGTGGCGTTTCATCTCCCACCCCTTGACCCCAGGGTTCCGCCCCCGCTGGAGAACCAATACTTGGAAAGCCCGCCTGACTTTCCTCTCGAGCAGCGCCCTGTCTGCGTTGTCTGACTCCGTCAACTCTCACCTGTGATTGATATTGCGACCGACTTCGGAATTCCCTTGGTCTTTTCGGTGAGGCCCATGGTCCATATTCTCCCAGTGAGTGGCTCGGTCTTCAGTAGAGCCCTCCCCTCGCTTATGAGGAAAGCGAGTAGGTATGCCCTTCTCACCTTGGTCTCGAAGCTTTCGCCCTCTATGAACTGGCGATAGTCGACCCAGTCTCCGTTGGACTTGGCCAGCAGCTCGTCATGTAGTTGCGTAAGCCCGACCTCGAACTGCTCCTTGGTGAATACCCCCAGGCTGACCAGGTCTGTGTACTCGGCGGTCCCGGGCCTGACGCCATAACTCCCGAACTGGTCCTTGAACCTCTCTGAAATCGGGACGAGCTCGCGCCAGTAGATGAAGGCCTTCTCCAGCCCCCTGGGGGACAGCTGGTCCACCTGGGCGATTGGATGCCAGCTCTTGACAAACGACTCCGTGAGGGACTCTTTGGACAGTAGCTTCACTTTGAGCTGAATCAGCAGAGGGTCGATGAAGAGGGCAGAAGCCCTGGACTTCAGCCACTGGTCCTGCAGCTTCACTATCTGCGCCAGCTCGAGCATCGCCTCCGAGTCCACGAGGAGTTCATCCAAGAGCTTGAGCTCCGGGAGCCTCTTCTTCAGTAGGAGTATCTTTTCCCTTATGTCCACGTCGAAGGGGTTGGCGCTGCTTGTCTCGACGTCTCGACATAGCTCAATCACCCTGAGATAGTCATCAAGCCTGGTCTGCTCCATGTTATTTCAGCTCTTTGACCTCCGACGAGCCGTGGACCGCCTGGACAGTAATGACGTGTGCGCTTCTGTCGAACACGGTCAGGATCGATGGGGTAATCACGATGTACTGCGACGCCTCCCTCTGTTTCATCTGCGAGAGAATCATCTTGAACATCGCTTCCCTGTTCTTGGGGTCCATGTGTATGTCGAACTCATCCATTGCTCTCAGGGGAGAGACTATCCTCGCCTGCAGAGACAGGATGAAAGCCATCAGAGCCACCGACCTCTCCCCACCGCTCTGGGTGAACGGGTCGAGGGTTGTAGGAGCGCCGCCTCTGAACCCGACATACAGGTCGAGGCCGGCGTCTTCTATCGTATCCGCCTGCTCGAGCTTGACGAAGCCGCTGGCGTCCGCTGCCGACAGGACTACCTGGTAGGGCGGGTCGACAGCCTCGACGAGGTCTTCCATCGCCTTCCGCCAGACGCCCTTGCGTGAATCCAGCTCGGAGAGCATGAACTTCTTGTTATCTTGCAATTTGGCGAGCTTCACTTTCAACTCCTCGATGTTGCCCGAATAGTCGTTGTAGATTTTTTCAGCGTCGTCTGGAACATCCTGCATCCTTTGGATGTGCGCTGACACGAGCTTCAGCTCTTCTGAGACCTCGTACGGCTGGCGAGCGGTCTCCATCCTGGACCCCGCCCGTTCCAGGTCCAGGGCCATTTTGTCGAGCTCGGCCTTGTACTCCCGGGCCGTCCTCTCGAGGTCGCGGAGGTCTGACTCGGTGACCCTGATACGATACGAAAGGACCTCCGCCTTGACCTTGAAGGAGATGTGGCTGTCGGTTGTGCTCCTGATCACGTCCTCCATCTTGGTAATCTCAGGCTGCAGAGAAGAGACTTCCCTGTCTAACTCCGCCTTGCGGCGCCCGGCGTCCTCTTCGGCTGACGAGCTCTTTTGTTCTATGTAGACAGCGAGCTCTTTGAGCCTCTTAGCGTTCTTGTCGCCTCCCTTGGACAGGAGTTCGTCAATGGTGCTTGACAGTCCTAGGAGGTCTTCTTTTATCGAGCGATAGGCGTTGCGCGCTGACTCGTCCTTCGCCTTCTCCGACTCGGCTCTAACCAGGGCGTAGTAGAGCTTCCGCAGCTCCACCTGCTTGTCCATGAGGGTCTGATGGGTGTGCTCTGCGTCTGATGATACCTCCGCCTGCTGTGACTTCAGGTCGTCCAAGGCCCTGGACTTCGACGAAATCTTCTCCTCAGCCACCTGCAGAGACTTGCTGAGCCTTCCTTCGGTGCTCCAGAGGAGCTCCTTCGACAGGAGGTCCCTGTGCTCGATGAGCCTCCGTTTCTCCTGGTAGCGGTCGTAAATCTGCTTCCAGTACTCAAGGGCCTGGTTAGCGTTGTCCATGAGCTGGAGGAGAGAGCTCTCTTCGCCTACCAGCCCGCTCAGCTCCTGCTCGGCCGATATGATCCTTTGTCTGTACTCTAAGAATCCGACGGCCTCCTCCACCATCCTCAGCCGTTCCTGGGGCGTGACGGCGCCCAGTTCCTCTATCATACCCTGGTGCATGATGATGAGCAGGTTGTCAGGATTGATTCCGAACTCACGGAGGAGCCTCACAACCTCGCTCTTGTCAATCTCCTTGTAGTCGGCCTCGAACCAGTACGACCCGTCGCGCCTCAGATATCTGCTGAGCATGAAGGTGTCAGACTTTGAGTATGGTATTGGTCGCAGCCCAGCCTTCTGGGAGTTGTCGAAGACAAGCGAGACACGGGCGATCTCCTTCCCGCGTCTGATGAGGTCCGAAAGCTTCCTTGACCTTTCGGTGTACGCCTGTCCGAAGGCCACGGAGATAGCCAGGAGAACGGACGACTTTCCGGCTCCGTTGGGGCCGACGATGAGGTTCAGCCCCTCACGGAGGGGGATTCTTGCGTACTCGTAACTCATGAAGTTCTCTAGTATGATTTCTTTTACTGTAGTAAGATGAGACGGCCTCTCCTGGGAGGCCTCCCTGACGCCTTGGGACAAGCTTCGAGCCTCCGCGGGCTTGTCGCGCTTTTAGCCATTACCCCTTGGGAGGGCACTATTCAGTTTCACCGACCCCCCTCCGGTGACACCTTAAATCGGCGAGCACCGCTCTCAGAAGTGTTGCCTGCTCAGTCTGCGTTCGAAGCGCTCGCTCCGGCCGTGCGGGGGTTTCTAGCAGACACAGGGATGGTTGAACCCACGCCTCCCCAGGTCGAGGCATGGCCCCTCGTCTCGCGGGGAGCAGACGTACTCGTGGTTGCACCCACCGGGTCTGGGAAGACCGAAGCCGCAATTCTACCGCTGTTGAGTAGGCTGGTGTCAGAGGGGCACGGGGATGGGATATCTTTGCTGTACATCACCCCGATGCGAGCCCTGAACCGCGACATGCAGAGGCGACTGCAGGCATGGTGCACCAGACTCGGGCTCACGGTGGACATCAGGCATGGAGACACCCCCCAATCCCAGAGGGCGAAGCAGTCAAGCCACCCCCCAGACGTCATGGTCACGACCCCAGAGACGCTTCAGGCAATACTCCCAGGGCGAAGGATGCGAGACAACCTGTCACCGCTGAAGGCTGTGGTGGTGGATGAGCTCCACAACCTAGTAGAAAGCAAACGAGGGGTGCAGCTCTGTGTAGGACTGGAGCGGCTGAGGAAGGTTGCCCCGAAATTCCAGCTGGTCGCGCTCTCTGCCACCATCGGGACACCGGCTGTGGCTGCCAAGTTTCTCTTCGGGGAGAGGGAAGTGAAGATTGTGAAAGCAGATGCACCCAAGGAGTTTGCCTACGCCATAGAGTATCCTGTGCCCGATCCAGCGAGCCAATCTGCGGCCAAGGAGACGTACTCTGCACCTGACTTGGCGGCCAGACTCGCCAGAATCAATTCCCTGATCGACGGCCATGTGTCCACCCTCATCTTCGTCAATAGCAGGACGCTCGCCGAGATGCTGGGGGAGAAGCTGGCGAGGCTCAGGAAAGACGTTGGAGTCCACCATGGTTCCCTCCCCAGAGAAGAAAGAGAGCGGGTTGAACAGGCATTCAAAGCCGGAGAGCTGAAGGCCCTGGTCTGCACCAGCACCCTGGAACTGGGCATCGACGTAGGGTCGGTTGATCTGGTGGTCCAATACATGTCACCAAGGCAGGTGACCAGTCTCGTGCAGCGCGTCGGCAGGAGCGGCCACCGGCTCGGCAAGGTCTCCAAGGGCGTCCTAGTTACCGTATCAGCGGATGACATTCTGGAATCGTCAGCCAGCATACGTTCTGCCGCCCAGAGGAAGATCGAGCCCACCAGGCCATATTCGAATTCCTTGGACGTCTTGGCCCACCAAGTTGCCGGCTATCTCATGGACTTCGAGACGATGGAAGCGGACACGATGCTCACCGAGGTGAGGAAAGCGGAACCGTTCGAAAGCCTCTCCGATGACTCCTTCCTCCGGACCGTGAGCTTTCTGGCCGAGCTCCGGAAGCTCAGGTTCGACGGGAAGACGCTGTCCAGGACCAGGCTTACGCGGGAGTACTACTACGAGAACCTGTCAATGATCCCCGACGAGACGAGGTACCTAGTCGTGGACGTGTCGACCAACCAGACAGTAGGGATACTGGGTGAAGAGTTCGTCCTTCTGAAGGCGAGGGTCGGCATTCATTTCGTAATCAAGGGACGAGTATGGCAGGTAGAGCAGATAGCTGATGACAGGAAGATCTACGTGACCCCAGTGGAAGATCCACTCGCAGCCGTCCCCGGCTGGGATGGCGAGATGCTCCCAATCCCCTACGAACTCGCGAAAGATACAGGAAGGTTGAGGAGAGAAGTCTCAGAAGCGCTGGATGCCGGTCAAGACGCGGTCGAGACGGTCGAAGTGCACATCCCCGGGGACGCGGCCGCCCGCGCGCTCGTGGTGGACCAGATCGCGGAGCAGAAGAAGATGGGAGCGCCAGTCCCCTCGGACAGGCTGGTCCTCTTCGAAGGGTTCGGCCGGTATCTTGTAGTTCACCTCTGCTTCGGAGAGTCGATCAATAGGACGTTCGCCTACGTATTCGAAGAGATCCTGTCCAAGAAGGGGCTGGTGAGGGTCTGGTGGCTCGACGGATACAGGCTGCTGATGGAACTCACAGTGGAGACGGAGGAACTAGACCTGAAAGCCATCGCCAGAGGGCTGATGGGCATGGCACCGGATGAGTTCGAGAGGACCTACGCGGTAGCCGCCCAGAGGAACTTCCCGTTCCCAGCGAGGGTCAAATTCGTTGCGGAGAGGTTCGGGGCATTGAGACGAGGCAAGCTCATCGCCCACCCCAACCTCTGCTCGCTCCCCACCCGCTTCGAAAAGACCCCGATCTTCGAAGAAGCCCTGCAGGAGACTGGGAGGGACCTCATCGACATGGAGCACTCGAAGGAGATCCTCGTGGCGGTTGCCGATGGCGAGGTTTCGGTAGAGACGTTCATGGCTGGCGAGAGGCCAACCCCCATCGCATACAGTCTCCTCTACAGGTACCTGGAGGTGCCGGAGGCCGTAGCTCCAGATTCGCTTGGAAAGTCATCCTACCAGAGGATGAAGACGACCATATTCGGCGCCAGCGTGAGCCTCCTTTGTGTCAAGTGCGGCGGGGACCAGGGAGAGACGACGGTAGGCGAAGTCCCGGATGAGCCCAGATGTAGAAACTGCGGTTCGGGATTGCTGGCCCCCTGCTACTGGGGGACAGCCAAGCTGTCTGAACTGGTAAAGAGGAGAGAGGCCAAGGCGCAGCTGAACGAGGAGGAGCGGTCGGAGCTCTCACGAGCCAGGCGGGGAGCAGACCTCGTCTTGTCTTACGGCAAGAAGGCGGTCGTTGCCCAGACCGTTTATGGTGTTGGCCCCCAGACCGCATCTAGGATTCTGGCCGAGATGCACGATGATGAGGAAGCATTCTACAGGGACCTTCTGGAAGCGAAGATCCGCTTCGTCACGACCCGCCAGTACTGGGGGAGCTGAAAGCCAAATAACAGGATTCTGGAGGGTCCAGACAGAGTGGTACTAGCTGGAAAAGTATTCCTCGTGAGGGAGAACTATGAAATCGACACCCTCGCGGAGAAGCTGAAGGCGTTCAGGATTGAGACGGAGACGAGCGTAGAAGGGAAGGAGTTCAAGCTCGTATCGGAGATTACTGATCTGAGCGTGGGCAAAGGGTCCCTCGACGGGAAGTTCTCGTTCGATTCAGTCTTCGTCGTCCCTCACCGGGGGGAGTCGGTCCCCGTCCCGAGAACCTACGAGGCGCCTTTCACGTTCAGCATGCACAAAGACAGAATGTTCCTTGCTGTCTACGACAAGAAGACCAGGGCGAACAATATAGCCAATGAGATGAGCAAAGCAGTCTTCATGAGCCTGGGTCAGGTGGTCGAGGCAAGGATAGATCCAGAGACGCTGCGGAAGTTTCATGAGGCAAACTTCGACGATACCAAAGTGATATTCTACTCCGACGTCGATCTGCCGAATATCACCAAGCTGTCCCTCTACGGGGCAGAACTAGGCAACACCAGCCTCTACACCGACTACCTTGCCCACGGGAAGCTGTGGTACATCGTCTTCAAGAGCAGAGAATATGGCTATGTCTTCGGGCTCACGAGGAACTGCATTCTGACCGGGTTCAGCAAGATGGAACTTTCGGAGTTCAAGAACTTCGTGGGAAACCAGGTCCTCCCGCTGATAGCGTAGCTTGCTGAAGATAGTCCCCGGCGAGGCAGCCCTGGTGTTCTCCACAGCGGAGAACACGACCTTGCTAGTGTCAGACCTGCACCTCGGCCTGGAGAAAGAGATGGCGAAGAAGGGTTTTCGCCTCCCCGCTTATTCTGTGAAGATGGTGGAAAGGGTGAAACGCACGGCCGAGGGGCATGGGGCGACAAGGCTAGTGGTGCTCGGTGACGTCAAGCACACGGTAGGCAAAGTAGAAGATATTGACTGGGGCGTCGTCCCGTGGTTCTTCGACACCATGCTAGACATATTCGAGGTCGTGGAAGTGGTCCCCGGGAATCACGATGGGAACATAAGGACCGTCCTGCCTCCGCGAGTGCGACTGGACAAATCACAAGGGACAGTGCTTGGTCATGGGAGGACACGAATCGGCGTGGCCCACGGGCACGCCTGGCCCTCGCAGGAGGCAATAGCTACCAGGGAACTCGTGATAGGTCACTCTCACTTCACCTATGAGATGCGCGACGCCCTGGGTGCTCGGACGAGGGAATCAGTGTGGGTTACTGCAGATTATGACGTCGCCAAGTTGATGGATGGAGCAGGGTACCCCTCGAAGGCCAAGGGGAAAGGCAGACTGACCGTCATGCCTCCATTCAATAGGCTGGTTGGCGGGCAGCCGATAAACAGGAGTAGCTCGTTCGAGTTCGGGCCGGTTCTATCCTCGAGGTCTATAAGCCTCGAAGAGGCCGACATATTCCTGACAGACGGGACCCGGGTGACCTAGGTCAGGACATGCCTGTACCAAGGGCGCCAGCGATGAGCCGCTCAAGAGAAGCCTCGCCCACGGCTCCGATTACCGCGTCCATCGGCTGCCCGTTCCTGAACACCATGAACGTCGGGATGGAGAAGACCTGGTATCGAGAAGAGATATTCATCTCTTCGTCGACGTTCACTTTCCCGAAGAGTATGCTCTCAGAGTACTTGGCCGCGAGCTTCTCGACAACTGGGTCCATGACTCTGCATGGGCCGCACCATACTGCCCAGTAGTCTACGAACACGGGCTTCGGGCCTGAAACCACCTCGTCGAAGTTCTCTTCCGTCAGTTTCACGGTAAGTTCAGTACTACTGGATTCGCGAGACATGATATCTGACAACTCTCCGCGGGACGGACTGCATATTTAAAATTGGAGGAGCGTTGCGTCGCCTCGGGTTGGATGGATATGTTGCGAAAGTCGTGAGGGGCCTGGCCAAGAGCGAGCCTTTCCTGAAGCCTAGCTCGGCGTCTGTGGCGATTATACTGCGCGATGAAGAGCCGCCCAGCGTCCTCCTCATCAGGAGAGCCGAGCGGTCTGGGGATCCATGGTCCGGTCAAATCGCCCTACCTGGCGGGAGATCGTCGCCCAAGGACAGAGATCCCCGTGACACTGCGGCTCGAGAGACCTTCGAAGAGGTGGGGATTGACCTCAACGCCAAGGCCGAGTTCCTCGGATACGGAAAGACGGCGACCACCTACGCCGGAGCCATGGAGGTCGTGCCGGTAGTCTTTGGGCTGAATGGCGAGGTTGGGATAAAGCCCAACGACGAGGTGGCGTCCTACCGCTGGGTCGGACTGCAGGAGCTCCAGGCCCCCCGGGCCAAATCGATATACAGATTCGAGTCTCTCGGGAGGTCTGTGGAGATGCCTGCATATCTCGTTGAAGACTACGTGGTCTGGGGCCTCACCCACCGGATTCTGAGTTCGGTTTTCGTCTGAGCCCAGGGCATCTGAACGGCTATCTGCCTTCCACGAACTCGCGTATCGCCTTGAGCGTCTGGGGGTTCTCGCGGAGATATTCGGCGAGCCTCTCTAGTCGCTTCAGGGTGCTAGAGTGCACGTGGTGCTCTATTCCTTCCGTGTCGACGTAGGCCGTCTGCTCATCCACCCCGAGCATGGAGATGAAACCAGAGATGACCTGATGCCTTTTGATGACAGACCTTGCCACTCTCTCGCCCGCTGGGGTCAGGCGCATCCCCCGGTACTTCTCGTGCTCGAGGAAGCCCTTCCGGGTGAGGTTCCTCACCATGCTGGACACCGTCGGTGGCTTCACCCCCAGTCGCTCAGAGACGTCGGCGGCGCTGACGTACCCCTTCTCAGAATCGAGGTTGTAAATCGCTTCTAGATAGTCCTCGAGTCGTGAAATGTCGCGTTTTGATTGTAGCACCGCGGCCATGCCTGCATGGGCGAGGCCAGCGTTCCAGATAAAAGGATTCTCGAGCTTGGGTGAGTTTCTGGCTTGGACACTTGTGAGATAGATACAGTCTTGTTAGAGATATCTAACTTTAATTAGCCACTGCGGCGCTGGCATCAAGGATGAAATGGAGTTCGGTCCGGGAGTTCACCGCTTACCTCGGGCCCGCGCTAATCGTGAGCATGGCATACATGGATCCGGGGAACTACGGGACTGCCATTCAGAGCGGCGCACTCTTCCAGAACAAGCTTGTCTGGGCAGTCTGGTTGGCCAGTATCATGGCGATGGAGCTTCAGTACCTCTCGGGGAAGCTGGGGATTGCCACCGGGCAGAGCCTGACGGAGCTCCTTAGGAGCTCTCTCCGCTCAAGGTACTACAGAGTCACATACTGGCTGGCGGCCGAGGCAGCTGCTGCCGCGACCGACCTGGCCGAGTATTTGGGCACGGTTCTGGCCCTCAACATACTCTTCGGGATACCTTTGCTCTACGCAGCGCTGCTAGGGGCATTGGACGTCTTGCTCATCCTAGCTTTTGCTTCGCGAAGGTTCAGGGTGATAGAGTATATGTTCATGGTCTTCGTTTCGGTGATAAGCGTTGGTTTCCTCTATGAGATATACGTCTTCGGCCCCAACTTTGCCGACATTGTCAGGCACACCTTCGTCCCCACGCTGAATCGAGAGAACATCCCCTTTGTGGTCGGGATTGTCGGCGCCACTGTCATGCCTCACGCGTTGTTCCTGCACTCGCATCTCACCAAAGATAAGGTCAAGGGCAACACCCTCGAAGAAAGGCGGAGGGTAAGGAAACTCCACCTGATAGAATCAGTCTTGACATTGACTGTGGCAGCGCTAGTGAACGTTGCTATACTAGTCGTCGCCGGGAGGGCTCTCTGCCCCACATATGGCTGCGTCGGTAATATGAACATCAACGCGCTGACGGTCACCGGTGCGGCCAAGGTGATGGACGGACTCTATGGGCCGCTGGCTGGTGTCGTCTTCGGAGTCACGCTCCTGGCGTCCGGAATCGCATCGTCCACCACAGGTACCCTCGCAGGACAGGCGATCATGGAAGGGATGCTCGGAACCAGGGTTAACGTCTATGCGCGCAGGGTAGTCACCAGGGTCATCAATGTGTTCCCCACGGTCGTGGCGATACTCGTAGGCCTGAGCCCACTTTCGCTCCTGGTGTACAGCCAGGTGGTACTAAGCATAATGATCCCGCTCCCCATGGTTCCGCTCATCTACTACACCGCTAAGAGGGACCTGATGGGCGAGTTCGTCAACAGAAGATCCACTACGCTCGTAGCCCTAGTCATAGGCGGGACCATCGTGGCCCTGAACGCCTATCTGCTGGTCACTCTCTAGTCTGTGCTTCCAAGGAAGCTCGCTGCCTCCCCACCTCTCCTAGCTCGAAGGGGAAGACGACCCATTCGGACACCGTCTCGAGGGAGTAGTCAGGTTCCGCCTTGCTCCAAGGCTTCTTGAACATCACGGCGGTCTCCAGAGACCTGGGTCTTTGGTCTTCGAGGTACTTCTTGAGGAAGACGATTGTGTCTCCCTGATCCACGAGGTCGTCGACCAGCAGCACGTCCTTACCCTCGACCCCCTCAACGAGGGTGGAAAGGATCCGTGGAGCTGTCCGCTGGCCGATGCTGCTGTAGGACTTCACGTTCACGAAATCTATCTTGACGTTCAGATGGTCTGACACGACCATGGCTACGGGGATGCCTCCTCTTGCGATGCCAACCACGAGATCATAGTGCTTTCCGTTGGCTCTGACCTTCTCTGCCAGCGCCTCGGCCAGATTACCGTACTCGGACCAACTGATGTACCTGAAGTTTGGCATTGTTGATGGGCCGAAGCCTCTGGATAGATAACTATTCGAGGACGACTTCGCTGGCATCTGCAAAGATGGGCCGGGGCGGATTCGAACCACCGACCCTGGCGCGCTGTGCGTTTCGCCGTGTAAGGGCGACGTCCTAACCATGCTAGACGACCGGCCCATTTTCATCTGGGATTTCGACGTGTAATAAGCCTTGGAGGCTCAGACCAAGAGAGTCAGGTTTTAACGCCCCTCGGAGGCGCCTCTGGGCGAGATTCATGTCGGTCAAGACAGCGATCATACAAGTCAGGGCGAGGCAGGTTCTGGATTCGCGTGGAAACCCCACCGTGGAGGCAGAGGTCACATCAGGTAGAGCCATGGGGAGGGCGAGCGTCCCCTCAGGCGCCTCGAAGGGGAAGCATGAAGCCCTCGAGTTGAGGGATGCCGGTGAAGAGTTTCACGGCAAGGGGGTTACGAAGGCAGTGGCCAACGTCAACGGGGTGCTCCGACGTGGGCTCCTGGGGCTCAGAGTAGACGACCAAAGGAGGCTGGACCAGAAGATGATCTCGCTGGATGGCACGCCAGACAAGAGCAGACTGGGGGCCAACGCTATACTAGCTGCTTCCATGGCCTCCGCGAGGGCGGCTGCCAACTCCAACGGGGTGAGCCTCTTTGCCCAACTAAGGAAGTCGAATCGGTACATTCTCCCTGTGCCTATGATGAACGTTATCAACGGAGGAGAGCACGCGGGGAACAACCTGGCGATACAGGAATTCCATATCGAGCCCGTGGGGGCGTCGTCTTGTACGGAGGCGATCCGTATGGGGTCAGAGGTCTATCAATCACTGAAGTCGATTCTTGTGTCGGAGCATGGGAAAGGGGCCATCAACGTAGGTGATGAGGGGGGATTCGCCCCGCCGTTCAGTCTGACCCGCGATGCGCTGAGGTCCATAAGGAAAGCCATCTCGGTTTCAGGCTACGGCGAAAAGGATGTGAGATTAGGTATTGACGCGGCGTCTTCGGTCTTCTACAGTGAGAAGAGCGGGGATTACAGACTAGACGGCAAGACGATGAGTGATGCGTCACTGGAAGACTACTATGCGCAACTCAGGGACGAGTTCGGCCTCCTCACGATTGAAGACCCGTTCCATGAAGAAGCATTCGAAGCGTTCGCGTCTATCACGAAGAGACTGGGAGACAAGACCAAAGTGATTGGCGACGATATCTACGTGACAAACGTGAAGAGAATGAGGCGGGGCATCGAGAAAAAGGCAACCAATGCCGTCTTGATCAAGCTCAACCAGATAGGCACGGTCTCCGAGACCGAGGACGCCATCGGACTAGCCCGCAAGGCTAGGTGGACTACGATAGTCTCGCATCGGTCAGGAGACACCGAAGACCCTTTCATCGCGCACCTTGCGACGGCTTACGGGGCGGACTTCATCAAGACAGGGGCCCCCGCAAGGGGCGAGAGGGTGGCAAAGTACAACGAGCTACTTCGAATCGAAGAAGAGCTGAAGCCAAAGGCCCGTTATGCCGGCAAGGGCCTCGGCTGACCCTGGTTAGACGCTTCGCCGCAGGTCGTAGGCGCAATCAGCGGAGCGGCAGACACAGCGGGCATCCCATGAAAGAGCGCAGGGGGTGGGACTTCCGCCCCTTCCGGGATTCGAACCCACGAGTCCCGTTAGAGACACAGGCTTAGCAAGCTTGCGCCCATCAGGCTGCGCCTTACCAGGCTCCCCGTCAAGGACTCTAGGCTACCCCTGCGCAAGGTGACCAGCGAATTCAGACTGTTAAAAATGTGAGCGGCGGTAGTTCCCTCGGAGTTCACCATCGCTCTCCGACCCCTTCTCGCCGAGACGGGAATCCCCCACGTAGACGGGGCAGCGTGGCCACGTTGCCATAGGGCTGCTCCCTCCCGGACCTCGCCCGGTTCGGCAATCAAGAGTCAGGCCCTCTCCTTCGAGAGGGCTGCCCCTCATGACCGCCCACCCCGGCGTGAGTTCGTCTTCCCAGCCCAACGCGGGTGACGAGGAAGATGGTTTTACCCGAGGGTTGCTGGCCGCTGCGTAAAGCCGGTTTCAGCTTAGCGAGGACGGCTATCCCCCGGACCCTACCCACCGCCGAAGGCGCTTGGCTTGGCTCGGCTTTTAACGTGTTCCTCTACGGCCGCTCTCATCCTGCACACGTTGCAAAGGCCGCTGGACGAGGTCCTCCCGCACTGTGTGCAGGGAGCAGAGTGTTTCTCGCTGTTGTCTGCGTAGTGAGAGATTACGTCGAGGCTGCTGTGGAGTAGGACATTCTTGAAGCCGGGATGGTTCGCCTCCATCATGTTGAGGTAGTCCCTGACCTCGCTCCTGAGCCCTTCGTGCATGTAGGGGCAGCTCACGCTCTGGAGGGGGACCCCTGCCTGGTGGGCGTAGAGGGCGACCTCTTCCTCGTAGAGTTCCATGAAGGGCTTGACCCTCCTCAAAGGGAACGAGCGGTCGGTGTGACTTGGGTCGAGCCATCCGAGTCGAGCGACGTCACCGTGCATAAGATTCATCATGAACGTCTGGACAAAGTCATCGAGGTTATGGGCTGTCGCCACGACTGATGCACCGGCCCTCTGCGCCGCCTCGTCTATGGCTCTACGCCTGAAGACCCCGCAGAAGCTGCAGGAGGACGCCTCGCGTTCCTCCTCCCAGTCAAGAGCCTCGTCGAGGGAGAACCCGAACATCTCTTTGTATGATACCACCAAGTGTTCGACCCCCAGCTCGCCCGCGAGCGAACGGGCATGAGACAGCGCCTCGTCTCTATATCCAGCTACCCCTTCGTCCACCGAGACAGCCACAATGCTGTTCCCCCTGGGAGCGTAGAGCCCGACGAGCACCTTGAGTAACGAAAGGCTGTCTTTTCCCCCGGAGACTGCGATTGCCACCCTCTCATGCGGCCCTATCATGCTGTACTTCGAGATGGTTTTGCGGGTCTTTTCCACAATCGAGTCATCGAAGCACGAGGCGCAGAGAGCTTGACCGGAGTAGCGTCGTGTGTAGAAGGGCGTCCCTCCGCAGGCCGAGCACCGGTCCATTCGGCTGGAACCGAGGCAGCCTCGATTTAAGGTATCAACCCTTAAAGCGAGAATGCCCGCGGCGCCTTCAAAATGGGGCAGGAGAGCTTCAAGCGGTTCGAGCTACATTACGGCGTAGTACTGATGCTCAGGACCAGGAGGTTTCTCAACGCGATGGACCGGATGGGGCGCAGCCGCATCTCAAGGCCGATGAGTTGGGTCATGCTCTACCTGATGCCCGTCTCGGCAGCGGTGGCCTTCTTCATCTTCATCAGTGTGTTCAGGGGGCTGGTCTCTTCGAGGGGCCCACAGATAGCTCAAAACATCGTGAGCCTCGGTCCCTTGGTCAACCTTGGGATACCTGGCCTGAACCCGTACATTCCTATCCTGTACGGCTGGATCGCCCTGGTCATCGGCATGATCGTTCACGAGGGCGCCCATGGGGTGATAGCCCGAAGTCTCGGCATCCCCGTCAAGAACTCCGGGCTCATTCTGCTCTTCTTCGTGATACCGATTGGTGCTTTTGTCGACATCGAAGAGTCAGCCATCAAGCAGGCGCCCAAGAGGCACTCGGCCAGAGTCCTCGCGGCAGGCGCGGGGACCAACCTGGTGCTGGCGGTGTTCTGCCTGCTGCTGCTCGTGGGAGTCGTCAGCACCATGTCTCCAGCCGTAAGCGGGGCGGCGATAACGGCGGTCGGCCAAGGGACCCCTGCATACATCCAGGGAGTGCACCCGGGGGACGTAGTGACTGCGGTCGACGGGAAGCCAATAACCAACCTCGACACCATACTCGGCCCGAACACGAACCTGACGGCGGGTCAGACAATCAACTTCACGGTCTACAGGCACGGCCAGACAATAGAAATCGACAACATCAGGCTCGTCTGCTGCACTAAGATCATAGACACGAGCACCAACCAGACGCTGGCGAGCTACCCATACATTGGCGTGGACTCGGTCTCAGAGGCGAACCTCCGTTCTGCTGTCTCGAGGTACACCAATGTCTTCGGGAACCCCCTGTTGTACATCGGGTGCATTCCGACGCTCAACATCGGGAACTGTCAGCAGGCGGTGCCGTTCTCTAATTCGGATTCCATATTCTACGCCTCCCCACTGGGGAGCGCCATGGTCCCCATAGCCGACTTGCTCTACTGGTTGTTCTTCCTCAACTTCAACCTCGCCATTTTCAACTCGCTCCCGATCTTTCCGCTTGACGGCGGCCAGGCGTTCGGCGTCGGGGTCGAAGCACTCGGCAGAGGCCGCCTGTCCGAAGCTGGCACCATGAGGATCACCATGGGAGCGACGATAGCCGTGTTGATCTTCCTGCTCGTGATAATCGTGGGACCCTACTTCTACGTGTACGCGTTCGGCTGAGGGCGCGCGGTGCGCGCGCATGACATCCGGCGAGCGAAGACGCGGGGGGCGTTAAATATGAAACTCGGGTTGTCTTCTGATGTCGAGCGTCCAGCCTCTGGGTGGGGTCGAGCCTCAGATTCAGCAGTTCGCGCAGCAGTTCACTTCGTCCATGACCTTTCTCCTTTCGATTGTCGACACCACTGTGATAGACCTGATGAGAATCGTCTACATCTCGCTCCTGATAGTCGGCATTCTCCTGTACTATTCCCACGTCGCCCAGAGGCTCGGAAAGGACCTAATCAAAGGAGGCATAACACTAGCGATAATCTCAGAATTCGTGGTCCCGTGGCTGGTCAAGCTCTGAGGGCGTACCTGAGGAGAGCCGCGATCCCTCCGAACGAGGAGATCTGTTTGCCGAACTCCATCGACGAGTCGACTAGGAATACCCGTCCGCCCTTCTCCTCTATTGCGTTTAGAGTGTCGACAAGCCGGGACTCGTCTACTCCTAGCGAGAAGACATCGTCTGATACCGCGCACGCCTCCACGGCTCCTGCGACTGCAGCCTCGGACACCCTCGGTAGGGCGTAGGCCACCTTTGGGTCACCCATGGAAACCCTCGTCACTATCTCCCCCACCAGCTGCTGCATCTCCACGGCCACTGACCCCTTGGCGAGTGCTTGGAAGGTTGGTGATTTGATCATGGCTCGAACCCCGTCTCCTCCCGTCAGGTCGGGACCTTCGACCACGCTCACTTCCTCTGGTTTCAGCGTCTCTCTGAGCTGGTTTGCCACCGAGTTCTTGAAGTTACCAGGCCCGGCTACGACGACCTTGTCTCCGTGCTGGGATAGTTGGGAGACGGTCTCAGCCACCTTGGAGAGGTAAGGACGAGGGCTACGCTCCTCACCCATCTTTCCCCCAAGGCCAGACTCGATGGTCGTGACGACCGAGAGATGCGAGCCGGCAAGGAAGCCTATCCCTGCCTCGCGCCTGTCGACGGCCACCAGGATGAACCTGGAGGACGGCTCCGTGGGACGGACTAACCCTATGTCAAGCTGTGACCAGTGGTGTTTCCTTAGCGTCAGCGCGTGTCCCGGAGACAAGGTCACCGAATGCGAGCCCGCCTTCGTCACGCCCTCGTCGCTGGCTTCGATGATGGTCCCCCTCACCCTGATTCTTTCGATGCTGCTGTCCAGGTGCACCTCGTCTACCATCAGTGCCATAGTGACCTTGATCCGCTCTCCCTTGTCTGGCCTAGAGTATTCGTCTTCCCTTTTGACCACCCTCGACCCCCTGGTGACAACCACGTCCCCCTTTGCGATGAGTCTCCGTAGTGTCCAGAGATCCTCCGACGATTCGACAGTCAGAGAACAGTAGCCGTGTTTGGGATTGAAGTCGCTGACTTTCAACAGACCCGGCTACTCGAGCCCCAGATCCCTGAAAGTTCCTATTCTGACGTCGCTGGGGACTTGTCCTAGCTCTCCTGTGCGGTGCCCGATGATACCTTTGACCCCTACCCGCGCCGCAGACTCGACCAACCTCTGGGTCACTATGCCGTCGAAGATTAGGTATAGGGCGCTGTTGGTCCCCTCCATCTTCTGCACCAGCTCGCTGATAGGGAACCTGCCGACTTCCTGCAGCCCCTGGTCGAGCAGTATAGCCTCCAAGGTGCCGTTGAGGGTCGGAAAGAGTTCCCTGGTCTTCAAAACTATTGGTTCGTCTGCTTCCTCACGCTGACGGGGAGGGGCGCTCTCGGCGGCCCTCTGTCTTCTTGAGACTAGCTGCGCCGCGTCGACCTTCTCCGCCCTCAGCATGTTGATCACGTCTATCGGAGTGAGGTCTTCGACCTCCTTCCCCTGGGGCGCGTGAATTACCTTCTCCACGTGCATCACCTGGCCTAGCTCCTTCTCGATGAGCTCCCCGCCCCTATCGCCGTCCAAGACTGCTATCAGTCTCTTCTTCTTGCCGAGCTCTATTATCGAGTCTGGGATGCTGGTGCCTTCGAGCGCGACAACGTTTTCGATGCCTGCCCTCAGGAAGAGCACGACGTCGGCCCTCCCTTCGACCAGGTAGACCAAATCAGATGAGTGCACGCCTGGACCCGCCGGAAGGTTCTCCATCCCATAGCTGATCACCTTGGCTCTCCTGGTGGACTCGGTGACGTCTTTGAGAAGGTTCTCGCCTTCGCTGGAAGTCTTTGAGCTCCAGTCCCTCACGATTAGCTTCGCCCTGTCGACAATCTGCTTGCGCTTGACCGCTCTCACGTCTTCGATGTTGCCCACTGTGAAGCGGGCGCTGCACGGGCCGACTTTGTCCACGCTCTCAACGGCTGCGGCGATGAGTGCCGCTGTGCCGATATCAGTGGACATAGGTATAATCACCTCTCCCCTTGTCCGGTCGTCCTTCGACTCCAGGTTGATCTCTATCCTGCCGACCTTCCAGCTCTTCTGGAGTTCGTTCAGGTTCATCTCAGGACCGAAGAGACCCTCGGTCTGACCGAAGATCGCCCCGATCACGTCGGCCCTTTCAACGACCCCGTCTACTTCAAACCTCAGTCTGACTAGATACTTTACTATACCTGAATCTGGCAATTTCTTTCTCTCCGACCAATTTCTGGTTCACTCGTCCTTAACGGTGTTAATCGTTAATTGCTTCCCACCAAATTTGTCGGGGATATAAACTTCGTGGTTTCTGGTTCATTGGGCGAGGCGATCTTCTTTCCCGGCTCGCCTTCAGAGGTCTTTGGTGGCTGGTGCATGCGAGTCTTCGGTTCCACGAAGATGGCCGTCGAGCTCCAGGTTGCTGGTCCCTGACTTCGAGAACCTCCCCAGATTCTCGATGTGGAGGAAGATCCCCCGCGACGCGAGCCTGAGCCTCCTCCGCTCGCCAAGTGACGTCACAATCCCTTCATGGGTGAGGAGCCTGAGGTATCTCGATGTGAGGAACACGCCCTCCCTGTCCAAATCTGTGAGGATGACCACCTTTTCCACCCTGCGAAGGGCGGCGGAGCCACGCCTGCCTAGGGTTGAGACAGCCAGGATGCGTCCTCTGTAACCTAGCGCCCTCAGAGCCATGGAATCGCGCTTCCCCTCCACAAGCACCGTCCACCCGTCCTCCGACTTGTCGTTGAGGTCGCGGACGAAGTCAGATACGAATCCGCCGAAGTCCTCATAGATTCTTTCTCGCTTTTCGTTCAGGCCATCTTCACCTTTTCATTGAATGTTGCCCGTCTCTGACGAGCACGGATCATATCCCAGCTTTAAGCGGGGAGCATCACCGAGCCTCTTCAACGGGCAAACGGCCTCCGTCTGTCGCACGCCTGGGTAAACCATCCGCTCATCAAAGCGTTTCCGCCTTCGCAGGTGGCCGTTTGGCGCGCTTTAGAACGAAAGCCGTCTATCCCGGAGGAAGTGCCGTTCTATTTTAGCAGTTCGTAGAGTTTCGAAAGGTCGATTTCGAGCCCGGACACTGGGACTCCGATTCCGAAGGCGTCGATGGCGCCAGGAGTCAGCTCTCCGATGTTTCCCAGTCCTTCCTCTTTCATGGTGACTGATGCGCACCGACCTGGCGAGAACGCCCAATGTTCGGCCGCTTCGGTGACGACATCTAGCCCAGCCACCAGCCTGCAAGCCGCGTCCAGGTACATTTTCGCCTCGGTATAGGAAGCCTGCGAGTGGGCGATGAGGCAGCCCAGGTGCCAGGACTCTTTGACGTCGTCGTGCGCCCGAGTGTATACTCTGCCGATCTCGAAGACCCGCTGGGGGTAATCGGACTTCACGTTTCCTGACAGAGCAGCCAGCAAGGACGGGATGAGGGCATCCCTGAGCATCGAGTGGTCGAGGCTCTTTGGGTTCTGGACCGCAACCATCTCAGAAGACGGCCGCTCGAAGGAGTCATAGAGGGACTTCCTGTCTGTCAGCTCGTAGGTCATCATCTCTATCATCCCAGCCCCGGCCATCACGGTAGACACCGACTCGAGGAAGTCCTCGAAGTGGTTGAACGCCCCGGGAGCCTTGCTCGGGGGATACACGGGTTTGATCCGGTCTATCCCGTAGCCCAGGGCGACTTCCTCGGCTACATCAACCGGATGCAAGAGGTCTATTCTGTATCTGGGCCCCAGCGCCCTGTTCCCCTTGACCTCCATCCGACTTCTAGCTAGACAAGCAAGCATCTCCTTTCGTGAGAGGTCTAGCCCGATGACTGACTTCACCAGATCGAAGTCGAAATGAAGCTCAGCTGGTGTGAGGTCAGGCGTAACTCTGACCTTGTTTGGATACCTTACTGCGACAGTCCTCAGCCTCCCTCCCGCCTCAGAGAGGGTGGTCGCCATGATAGCAAGTACGTCGTCCCCAGCCTTCTGGCTGGTGCTCGTGACGTCGACGAACATCCTTCTGGTCCTTGTCGTAACCCTCGTGGCATCCCCGTTGATTATCGGAGGGAAAGAGAGTACAGTCTCCTTCGAGTCGACGATTACAGGGAAGACCTTACTGCTGCCGAAGATGTGCCCATATGCCTTTCCCTCGTAGGTGTCAGACAGTGTGGATCGGATGGATGAAGCAGTCTTCCTCCCCAATGGTGTGAACTCGAAGGTGGACGGGACCGCCCTGTAGGATATAGGAGGAGAGATTCGGTCGAGGTCATGGAGGCCGATTGCAACGGTCCTCCGCTTTCGCCCCAGACCGTTGTGCAGGTCTTCCTGGAGCGAAATTATCTGTCGAACGTCTTCGTCGTCGAGGTCGAGTCCCGTCGCCACGCAGCAGGCTATGTACGGCCTGACCTTGGAGAGCCGGCGGTCCACGGTTACGGTGATTCCCGTGGGCTCTGTCTGGAATTCTGGGAGCCCTGTCTCTGTTCCAAGAAGCCCTCTGAGAGCGCGCGCGATTCCATAATCTGTTCCGAGGTCTGGCCTGTTGGGGCTGTACTCTATGCGCACTGACCTGCTATCCGCGCTCTCGATGTCGAGGCCGATGTATGGGAGACGGTCGAGTATCTCCTTCCTACTGGCACCTATCATCTCGGTGAGGCGTGAGAGCTCCAGCCTAACTACCGGCAAGTTCTCCCCTGTTTCTGAGCCAGGATAGGTCTGAGCCATACAGTGTACGCATATCTTCAAGGCCGAACCGCATGAGCATCAGCCTCTCGATTCCAGGCCCCCAGGCAAGGACTGGGACACTGACGCCGAGCGGCTGCGTGACCTCGGGTCGGAACACGCCAGATCCGCCAAGCTCAATCCAGCTCTTGAAAGCCTTCGAGTAACCAACCACCTGCAAGGATGGCTCTGTGTAGGGGAAGTAGGTTGGCCAGAGTTTCACGTCGGCCATCCCTAGCTTCTTGTAGAACTCGGTGAGGAACCCCATGAGGTGCCTGATGTTGAGGCCTTGGCCCACCATTATCCCATCCATCTGGTAGAATTCTGCCAGGTGCTTGTAATCGAGGTTTTCGTTCCTGTAAACCTTTGACACGGCAAAGACCCTGGTTTCCTTTTCCTTCGACTCAGACAACGCCTTCACGGAGAGGACGGTGTTGTGGGTCCTGAGTACCAGCCGCCTGGCCTCCTCTACGCGCCAGCGATATCCCCACCCCCTGCTCCCGGTCGTCCAGCCGTCCTCGTGGACCGAAGCCACCCTCGCTACTACGCCAGAACGTTTGAGCGCTGTGTCTGACAGCCCTTCCAGATAGAAGGTGTCTTGCATCTCCCGCCCCGGGTGGTCCTGGGGGATGAACAGAGCATCAAAATTCCAGAAAGCTGGATGGACGCTATCGCCTTGGAGTTCGGTGAAGCCCATGGAGACATAGACTTCCCGCACTTCTCGGATGAAGTCACGGACAGGGTGGCGTCTACCGGGGAAGAATCTCGGCGCTTTCGCTTCGACGTCGATGGACCGCAGCCTTCTGCCCTTCCAGGCCCCCGAGGCCAAGATATCTGGGGTCAGCCTGTCGATGAGGCCTTCGTCCGCCGCCAGCAAGGAAGAGCGTCTGCCTTCGTCTGTGATGGCTACGGTGGTCGTGCGAGTCTCGACGCGTCGGACTATCCCTCGTTTCAGCAGATCTGATACAGTATCCATCTCTTCGCTGGTCATACTCCCCTCAGTCTTGCCTGAGGCAATCGACCGCACGAGAGACCGGAGAGACTCCGCCCCCGCTATCTCGACCATCCGTACGACCTGCGCCGCCCCGCCTTCAACAGCTATCCAACCGGAGCTCCTCGCCCTCCCAAAGGCGGCGGAGAATTCCTCAGGCGACCCGAATTTGCCCCTCAGCTGACCTATCGTGAGTGGTGCGGTCGCCTGGCTGACTTGGCTCACCAGTTCCAGCTCTGGTGGCTCCCGGACTAGTTCCAGCCTACTCTCAACGGAGCCGCCTACGGAGACAAGCCTCTTCGATGCGAGCCACTGGAGGGCTCGTCTGACCTGGTCTTCGTTAAGCGAAGCGGCTGCTACCAGCGCCTCGAATGGGGCCGACCCCAGGGGCGCAAGCGCGGAGAGTATCTTGCGTTCAATCGGATGGAGGGCGCTCGACATTTCGGACCTATTTCCCCCCAGAGAAGAGGTACGCTCTGTTCTTGGCCAGGAGCTCAGCCGCGTCCTCCATCAAGGCCTCACGCTTCTTGTGGTGCTCGTCCAAGAACGCCTTGACCGTTCCTATCACTTCCTGTTTGCATTCGCCGCAAAGGCGTATGCCTTCGGTACACTCGTGGTTGACCTTCTGGACATGCTCGTCATCCTTGGCGAAGTGGAAACGATAGAGGTCATAGATGGGGCAGATGTCAGGTCTGCCTCCGAGCCTGCGTTGCTCTTCCACTGTGTCCCTTCCCCCCGTGAAGGCTGACCTAATCCGCTTCGACGCGTCAGCGGACGTGTCGTCCAGAGTGAAGCCAGACTCAGGGTCCCGCTTTGACATTTTCTGCCCTCCTGTGAGCGCCAACTCGAGCCGATGGTAGATGGCAGACGGAGGCATGAACCCAAACTCGGAACGATAACGGTTGGCAAGGTCCCTGGATAGCCTGATGTGTGGGTCTTGGTCGGCGCCCACCGGGACGAGGACCGGCTTGGGCCCCCCGAACTCCGGGAGCTGTGGCATGAGGATGTCCCCCGCCTGTATGAGCGCGGACATGTAGAGCCCTAGCTGCCGTTCTCCGTAAATCGCTTTCATCATGTTGTTGGTCACTCCGCGGGAAAAGATCGTCGACATCTTCATCACCCTCATCTCTTCGCTCTGCTTGTACACGACCGCACGGTCAGGATCCAAGCCCAGGGCGAGAATGTCGGCCACATTTCTTACTGCCGTCTTGGATGACTCGTTGAATGAAAGGCCGTTGTCTGTGTAGGCCTCCACGTCCGCGATGGAATAGTAGACGGTCCCTTTCTTAGAGAGGGACTGGAAATAGATCATGTCGTCGGCAGTCATCTTGTTTCCCAGGTGGAAGACCCCATCGGGCTTGATGCCGCTCATCACGGCATAGGGTTTGTGGTCATCTATGGCGTCGAGGACTCTGGCCAGATCCCTCTGTCCGAAGTCTATCCCCCGGCTTATGTGATGGCTCGGCGCCTTGAAACGGGGGACGAGAGGGGCGAGTGGCTCAATCCCGAACTCAGATTGCAGACGGTCGTAGTCCTTGACCACGCTCGTGCCCCACGGGTCGAGTCTGTCCTTGTCCACACTGACTCGCCTACAGGCATTCTGATTTAACTACTCGGGAGAGGACGTTTCCCATGGAGCCCCGACCGCCTCGCGAGCCTCCCTTCGGCGTCTATCTCTCCCAATCTGATTCTGGTTGACGATATCGGTCTTGAGTCGTCGGCGAGGACATAGTCCACGACGACGACTTCTAGTGGGGAGTAGCCGTTGGCCGCCCTCAGTCTGTTGGCGATGGGAACTCGCTTGGCTGTCTCTCGGCTCACCACGATCGCCTCCACATCTGGGGACACAATACCCGGGCCGAAGTAGTCGTCGAGTTTCGCGACAATGAAGTTCCTGCCGGGGAATCTCTCCTTAATCACAGCGTCTAAGGCGCTGGTGCGCTCTTCGTAGCTCTGGTCGGGGTTCTTGCCTTCCTTGAGCGCGAACTCGTCTGAAGTGACGCCTATCACCACGCGATCTCCGACCTCGAAGCTCTTGGTTAGGAGTGCGATGTGGCCCCTGTGGATGTGGTCGAACGTCCCCCCCGTCGCTACGGTCTTGTACCTCACTAATGCAACATCTCACAAATCAATTGAAATACCACGTGCGCACCCGCTGACCCAGTAACTGCATAAAGGATTTGTGAGCAAGTTGGGGCTGATTCCTGAAGGATACAGAAAATCTGGGAAGATAACCAGTGAAGTGAAATCGGTCGTGAAGTCGGCCGTCAAGCCTGGTGTGGCGTATCTCGAAATCTGCGACCTGGTGAAGAGAGAGGTAGAGTCGCGGGGAGGCAGGTTGGCATTCCCCACCGGAATCGGAGTCAATGAAGTAACTGCCCACTACGCCCCCCCGAACGGTGTCGACTCGGTCTTTCGTGAAGGTGACCTCGTAAAGGTTGACTTCGGGGTCCATATCGACGGGTATGTCACCGACACCTCGGTAAGCGTCACCTATAACCCGGACTACAACCTACTCCTCGAAGCGACGGAGAGATCTCTGGATGCAGCGATGGCGGCCGCGAGGAAGGACCAGAGGACTGGCGAGATCGGGAGAGAGATTCACAGGGAAGCGGCGCGCTTTGGGTTCAAGACAATTGAGAACCTCACCGGGCATACTGTAGACAGATACATAGTGCATGCCGGGAAGAGCATACCGAATCTGTACATGCCGGGCATGCAGACGTTGAAGAAGGGGGAGGTGTTCGCCATCGAGCCGTTCCTGACGTTCGGGACCGCGGCTGGCTACGTCATCGACGGTTCGTCGAGGACCATATTCTCCATTGTAGCGAGGAAGAAGACCGGGGCCCAGGAGTTGGACTCGTTCGCCGACATGGTATGGAATGAGCGCAAGACACTCCCGTTCACCCCACAGTGGTACGCTGCTGATCTGGGCGCAAAGAGGGCGGTTGAATTAGCTGACAGGCTTGTGGCCAGGAAGATAGCTAGAGCGTACCCAACGTTGGTGGAGGCATCTGGCAACCCGGTGGCTCAGTTCGAACACACCATGGCCCTCGACGAGGGCGGCCTCGTGGTGCTAACGTGATGGCTTCATGCTTTCGGCGTAAACCAGGCCTATCCTAGTAGGGTTCCCGCACTTCGAGCATTTCGCGGCCTCTTTCGTCACGTAGTCCCCAACGGCGAATGCGCGTTTGGTCTTTTGCCCACAGACGGGGCACTCCTCGATTGTGTAGACGAGCAGCTTCGACTTCTTGTCTGAGCCCGGAACAGAACTCATCATTGCGCTACACCCAGCGTGTTACCTATCCCGGCGACCACTATTTCGTCCCCTTCCTTCGTTTTCTCTTCGATGACCCTGTTCAGCACCTGCGTGACCTTGTCCGCCGCCTCTGCAATCTCCTTTCTCATCACTGTGATTGCCTCGAGGATACTCTGCTTCACGAGTATGGCATATAGCGGGACCTTGACCCTGGTTGCTGCCTCCTCTATCTGGAATTTCTCAACGCCGATTCCGCCTATCGCGGCGCCGACGCCCTCAGCTATCTCTCCTGTCTTTTCCCCCTCAAGCTTCAACGCCGCGTCAATCATCACGATGGCGCTAGGTTTGACGCCCATCTCCCCAACAATTTTCTGGATGGCTACCCCGGGCTGCCCCACGTAGGCCATAGGCCCGTCAGCCTTCAAGACGTAGAGCTTTCGCCCTTTGTACTCAGTTATTGCCATCACAGTGTCCTTGGCTATGACGCGCTTCTCCTTCCCGGCCATGAACCTGGAAACCACAATGGGGCCAATCCCGTCGCCGACCGGCTGTCCCAACTTGAATGAGTCGACGGCGTTGAGGAGGGCGTCCGCTTCCTGGATTATCATCGGCATGAGCATCTGCAACTGGACGAGGGTGAAGTATGAGTTCGTCTTCTTCCCGAGGAGATAGTAGTGGCGGACAATCTTGTGAATCTGGTTGAGCGATGTAGCTACCTCTAACAGGTTCTCGCTGATTGACACCGTGACGGGGTTGTTCTGGTTGAGCAAGGCGCCGACTTCCGCCCTTACCCTGTCATTATTGGTCGTCACGATGTGATCAATCTTCCCCACTATGCCAGCCGGGTCCATGTCCACAGGCATGATGGCGACATAGTCTAGGAATTGGTCTACCCTCGGTGAAGGATCG